>JADCGM010000198.1 GCA_020249025.1 Alphaproteobacteria bacterium | reverse complement strand
GTCGAACGCATAGCCCCGTGACGACAATTCTTTAGGGTTCGAGGACGAGGAATGGCCGAATTCGCGCTTCCGAAGAACAGCCGCATCAAGTCGGGCGGCAAGAAGCATGCTGCTCCTGCGGGCGCGACGAACGTCAAAGCGTTCAAGGTCTATCGCTACGACCCGGACTCGGGCGAAAATCCGCGCTTCGACACCTATGAGATCGACCTGGACCAGACCGGGCCGATGGTCCTGGACGCGCTCATCAAGATCAAGTCGGAGGTCGACCCGACGCTGACCTTCCGCCGCTCCTGCCGCGAGGGCATCTGCGGCTCCTGCTCGATGAACATCGACGGGTCGAACGGCCTCGCCTGCACGACCGCGATCGAGGACATCAAGGGCGACGTGCAGATCACGCCGCTCCCCCACATGGACGTCATCAAGGACCTCGTCCCCGACTTCCAGCACTTCTACGCGCAGTACGCCTCGATCAAACCGTGGCTGCAGACGGTGACACCCGCGCCCGCAATGAAGGAGCGGCTGCAGTCGCCGGAGGACCGCGAGAAGCTCGACGGCCTCTACGAGTGCATCCTTTGCGCCTGCTGCTCGACCTCATGCCCGAGCTACTGGTGGAACAACGACAAGTTCCTCGGCCCCGCGATCCTGCTCCAGGCCTATCGCTGGCTCGCCGACAGCCGCGACGAGATGACCGGCGAACGCCTCGACGCGCTCGAGGACCCGTTCCGCCTCTACCGCTGCCACACCATCATGAACTGCGCCAACGTCTGCCCCAAGGGCCTCAACCCCGCGGAGGCGATCGGCGAGATCAAGAAGATGATGGTCGAGCGCCAGGTCTGACCGGTCCGCCTCCCGCAAGCGGGAGACGTAGAAGGGGCGGTCCTGCTGCGTTGCGGGTCGCCCGATCCTCACCTCACCCTCTCCATCGAGGAGAGGGAGACGTCGACGTCTGGCCAGATTCTCAGGTCGTCAGCCCCGCCCCACCGTTTGGGCCTCCTTCTCCTTGATGGAGAGGGTCAGGGTGGGGTGAGGCCCCCGCCGCCGCGCCCTCTCAGAACATCCCCCAATCCCGTCCGGTTGACCGGGTAGCCTACGGCCCCGCGCCACCGCAGTCTGCGGTTGACTGACAGCGACGGTGTTAATTATATGATGCAGCCGGTCGCGATCCGGCAGACCGATACCTTCCGGCTCTGGTACGCCCGCCTGCGGGATGCCCGCGCTTTTGCCGCCATCGGCCGCCGCATCGAACGGTTGGCAGACGGCAATCCGGGCGACGTGCGGTCGGTCGGTAAGGGCGTGTCGGAGCTGCGGGTCGATGTCGGGCCGGGCTACCGGGTCTATGTCGCCTTTCGCGGCGCGACCGTCGTGGTGCTGCTGTGCGGCGGCGACAAGGGTTCGCAGGCGCGCGACATTCGTGTCGCCCAACGTTTGGCGGATGGATTGGGGATGGCGTGATGACCACCGTGACGACCGCGTTCGACATCGCCGACTATCTCGACAGCGAGGAGCGGATCGCGGCCTGGCTCGATGCGGCGATGGCAGAGGGCGATCCGGGCGCGATCGCCAAGGCGATCGGCGATGTCGCTCGCGCGCGAGGCATGACCGCCGTGGCGGACGCCGCGGGCCTGCGCCGCGAGACGCTTTACAATGCGCTTGCCGAGACGGGGAACCCAACCCTTACCACCTTGCTCGGCGTGATGCGCGCGCTGGGCGTCCGGCTCGCCGTCGTGCCTCGAAGCGCGCCCTAATCCACCCCCTCGATCACGCCATCGCGCATCCGCACGCGCACGTCGGCCGCTGCGGCCACGTCCGGGTCGTGGGTCACGCAGACCACCGCGCGGCCCTGCTTGTGGGCAAGGTCCTGGAAGATTTCGACGACGCGGCGGGAGTTGACGGTGTCGAGGTTGCCCGTCGGTTCGTCGCCGAGCACCAGCGCCGGATCGTTGGCGAGCGCGCGGGCGATGGCGACGCGCTGGCGCTGGCCGCCGGACATGTGGTCGGGGGTCTTGTTGGCCTGATCGGCGAGGCCCATCGCTTCCAGCAGTTCGAGCGCGCGGGTGCGCGCCGCCGCGGTCGACAGCCGGCCGAGCCGGCGGATCGGCAGCGCGACATTCTCGGCCGCCGTGAATTCGGGCAGCAGGAAGTGGAACTGGAAGACGAAGCCGAACTGTTCGAGACGGAGCTGCGCGCGCGCATCGCCGTCCATCGGCCCGGTGTCGCGCCCGTCGAACAGCAGGCTCCCTCCGGTCGGGCGATCCAGCAGCCCGAGCAGATAGAGCAGCGAGGATTTCCCGCACCCCGAGGGGCCGACGACCGCCACGAACGTCCCCCGCGCGATGTCGAGATCGAGCCCGCGCACCAGCGGCACCGGCGGATCGCCGGGCAGCGCGCGTGTCAGGCCGCGCACCGTCATCAGCGGACTCGTCGAGGCAAGGACGGGGCCCCCGCTCATGCCGCCCCCCGCAGGATATCGACCGGATCGACCCGCGCCGCCTTGCGCGCCGGCAGCCAGGCAGCGATCACCGCCGACAGCATCGAGGCCCCGCCGGCGATGAAATATTGCGTCAGGCTGCGATCGATGGGCAGCGAGCGGGCGCGGCCGCCGACATCGAAGGACAGGCTGCCGAGCACCTCCAGCATGATGAAGCCGAGCGCCCAGCCGGCGACGATGCCGATGACCGCGAGGATCAGGCCCTCCATCACGAACACCCCTTGCAGGTCGCCCTGCGAGAAGCCCATCGAGCGCATGATCGCGATGTCGCGGCGCTTGTCGGCGACCGAGTTGGAGACGACGCTGTAGATGCCGAAGGTGGCGACGAGCAGGATCGCCGATACGACCGCATAGGTGATGATGTTGCGTGTCACGAGGAGGGCGAGGAAGTCCGCCGCGCGCTCCTGCCAGCTTTCCGCCTTGTAGCCGAAGCGCGCCTCCAGCCCATCGGCCACGGCCTCGGCGGCATAGGGGTCGGTCAGGCGAACGCCGATGTTGTTGATGATGAACGGCTGGCCGGTCAGCGACTGCGCCTCGCGCAGCAGCACGAAGCCCGAGGTCGTGCCGAACTGGCCCTGACCGCGCCCGATCAGCCCGACGATGCGCAGCGTCCGTGTGCCCGCACGCGCCGAGGTTGCGCCGACGATGTCGCCCATGCCGACGCCGAGCTTTTCGGCCAGTTCCTCGCTGATGATGACGCCGCCCTGCGTCGTCTCGAGATCGCGAAGCTTGCCGAAGGCAAGCTTCGATTCGAGGTCGCTGATCCGCGCATAGACCGCCGGATCGACGCCGACGACCGCCAGCGCCTGCTCGCGCCCGCCGACGCGCAAGGTCACCGCACCGGTCAGCGACGGCGAGGCGATGGCGCCGGGCACCGCATCGGCGGCGGCGAGGATCGCCTGCCAGCCTTTGATCCCGCGCGCCTCGGTGCGCGGCTTGTAGCCGTGGATCTCGACCGCCGCGCCCGGATAGGCCTGCACCGCCGGCTGCGGGGTGGGGCGGTCGATCTCGTCGCTGATCGTGATGTGGGGCGCGGCGTCGATCAGCGTTTTGACGAAGTCGTTCTCGCTGCCGACGAGCATCGCCGACACCGCGAGAAAGAAGCCGACGCCGATGCCGACGCCCGCCACCGCCACCGCCGTCTGCCGCCGTCGCATCGCCAGATGCTTCAGCGCGATGTCGAGCAGCAGGACGAAGCGGCCCATGCGATCAGCAGCCGCTGGCGCGCACCCGGCGGCCGTCGGCGAGCTTGTCGTCGGCCTTGGCGACGATGCAGGCCCCGTCGCCGAGGCCCTTCACCACCTCGACCGCCTCGCCGCCGCTGATCCCGGTCGTCACCGCGACGCGCTGCGCCCGGCCATCCGCGACCGTGATCGCCTTGCCGTCCTTGATCGCCGCCGCCGGGACGAGCAGCGCATTGGCCTTGCGCCCGGTCTCGATGTTGATTTCGAGCGTCAGGCCGACGGGCGGCCGGAAGTCGCCCTCGGGGCGGATACGGACGCGGAAGGCGCGCTGGGTCGGGTCGCCGCCGGGGGTGAGTTCGCGAACCGTGCCGCGGAAGACGCGACCCGGGAAGGCGTCGCTCGACATCAGCACCGGCTGGCCGGGGCGGACGCGCGGGATGTCGCGCTCGTCGACGGTGGCCGTGATCTTCAGCCGGGCGGGATCGCCGATGACGAACAGCGTCTTCTGCGGCGTCGCCAGATCGCCGGGCTCGGCATCGCGCCGCAGCACCACGCCCGGCACCCCGGCGCGCAGCTCATATTGCCCGAGCCGTTCGCGCGCGGCGGCCTCGGCGGCGCGGGCG
>JADCGM010000197.1 GCA_020249025.1 Alphaproteobacteria bacterium | reverse complement strand
GTCGGCTTCGGAGACGCGCTTTTCGTAAAGGGTCAGGAAGAAGCGGCCGGCGGTCGTCTCGACCAGGTAGTTCGAGTTCTCGACGCCCTCGGCGATGCCCTTGAACATCACCAGCGCGCCGATGTCGTAGCGATCGAGAAACGCCTCCAGAGCCTCGGCGGAAACGGCGGTATAAACCGCCATCAGTCCGCGAGGCCGCGGGGCAGCTTGAAGGTGATGTCCTCGACCGCGGTCTGCACCTGATCGAGGCGCACGTCGAAGCGCTCGCGCAGCTTGGCGATCAGCTCCTCGACCAGCACCTCGGGCGCCGACGCGCCGGCGGTGATGCCGAGCGTGCCGATGCCCTCCAGCCAGGCCCAGTCGAGATCGGCGGCGCGCTGGACGAGATGCGAGGCGGCGCCGCCGCGCTGCGCGACCTCGACGAGGCGCAGCGAGTTGGACGAGTTGGGCGCGCCGATCACGAGGACCAGATCGGCCTCCTCGGCGATCGCCTTGACCGCGGTCTGGCGGTTGGTGGTGGCGTAGCAGATATCCTCGCCCTTGGGGCCGACGAGCTGCGGGAAGCGGCGCTGGAGCACCGACAGGATCTCGGCGGTGTCGTCGACCGACAGCGTCGTCTGGGTGAGGAAGCCGAGCGGCTTGTCGGGCGGCGACACGCTTTCGGCGTCCTCGACCGTCTCGACGAGCGTCATCGCGCCCTCGGGGACCTGCCCGAAGGTGCCGATGACTTCCGGGTGGCCATGGTGGCCGACAAACAGGATGTGGCGGCCCTGATCGACGAAGCGCTCAGCCTGACGGTGGACCTTGGAGACGAGCGGGCAGGTGGCGTCGAGCCAGTTGAGGCCGCGCTGCTCGGCGGTGGCGGGCACCACCTTCGGCACGCCGTGCGCCGAGAAGATGACGGGCACGCCATCCGGCACCTCGTCGAGCTCCTCGACGAAGACCGCGCCCTTGGCCTTGAGGCTGTCCACCACGAACTTGTTGTGGACGATCTCGTGGCGGACGTAGACCGGCGCGCCGTAGCGCTCGATCGCCAGCTCGACGATGCGAATGGCGCGGTCGACGCCGGCGCAGAAGCCGCGCGGGGCGGCGATGAGGACGCGAAGCCGGGGCTTGGCGTCGGTGGGGCGATCGAGGACGGTGGCCATGGCCCGCTGCTCTTACGGCATTGCTTGTGCCTTCGGAACCCGGTTCCTATAAAGCCCGCCTGTCCAAAGCGGGGTCGCATAGCGTGAAGAAGCAGCTCGCCATCATCGCCCTCGGGGCGCTCGCGCTCGCCGGCTGCGCCGGCAACGACAACCCGCTGCGCATCGTCCGCTCCGCCTGCCCGGCGGTCGGCGTCCTCCAGAACGCCGGCGACGTGACGCTGTTCGCCGAAGGCCGCCGGGGCCTCGCCGACGGGATCGACGTGGTGGCGACGATCACCAACGTACGCGCCGCCTGCTCGGATGTCGGCGACGATATCGTCTCGCAGGTCAGCTACGACGTCATCGCGCGCCGCGCCGACGCCGGGCCGGCGCGCACCCTGACGCTCCCTGTGTTCGCGGCGGTCATGCAGGGCGGGGACAATCTTATCGCCAAGCAGGTCGGGCAGGTGACGCTGAGCTTCGCCGAGGGCCAGTCCCGCGCCCGCGGCAGCGCCACCGCGCAGGGCCGTGTCGTCCGCGCCGCCGCGACTCTTCCGCCCGATGTCGAGCAAAAGATCACCCGCAAGCGCCGCGCCGGCGACTTCGACGCCGCGATCGATCCGATGGCCGACCCGCAGGTGCGCCGCGCCGTCCGCGCCGCGAGCTTCGAGGTGCTCCTCGGCTTCCAGCTCGACGAGCGCGATCTGGCCTACAACGTCACGCGCTAGCGACCCCTCGACGCGTCCCATTTTCGTGCGTGACTCGGCTTCGCCCGTCGCCTAGACGACTCGGCGTCGCCGGGGGGTCTTGCCGCCCGGCGGTCGCGCGGGAGAGCGTGGGGCGACCCACCGCCGAAGGAGCAAGCCGCCCCCGGTAATCTCTCAGGCCCAAGGACCGCGCGGCCGCATCAGCGACACTCTGGAAAGCGGATTCTGCATCGCTGCGGGGTCCCACCGAAGGGGTAAGCCTGCGCGGCCGGGACGGCGCAAAGGCGAAAGCTCTCAGGTTCCGTGACAGACGGGGGCGCTCAGCGGCACGGATGGTCCGTGACGCGCGTGCTGTCGACGGAACCATCATGGGCGATACGCCGGAAACCCTTGAACTTTTGCCGCTCGATGCGCTGCATCGCCGCCTTGGCGCGCGGATGGTGCCCTTCGCCGGCTATTCAATGCCGATCCAGTATGAGGGGATCGTCGCCGAGCATAACTGGACTCGCACCGCCGCCGGGCTGTTCGACGTCAGCCATATGGGCCAGGTCATCTTGACCGGCGATAGCGCGGATGCGGCGCTCGAAGCGCTGATCCCCGGCGACATCATCGGGCTGAAGACCGGCTGCCTGCGCTATTCGATGCTGCTCGACGCGCAAGGCGGCATCCTCGACGACCTCATGGTCACGCGCCGCGAGGGCGACCTTTATCTCGTCGTCAACGGCGCGATGAAGCATTCCGACATCGCGATCCTGAAGGCGGGTCTTCCGGGCGTCGACGTCGCCTACCGCCCCGATCTGGCGCTTCTGGCGCTGCAGGGCCCGACCGCGGTCGACGCGCTGGAGCGGCTGGCGCCGGGCGTCGCCGCGCTGAGCTTCATGCGCGCCGGCACCTTCACGCTCGCCGGCACGTCCGTCTGGGTCAGCCGGTCAGGCTACACCGGCGAGGACGGCTTCGAGATTTCGGTGCCGGCCGCCGACGCCGAGCGCATCGCCGAACTGCTGCTCGCCCAGCCCGAGGTGAAGCCGATCGGCCTCGGCGCGCGCGACTCGCTGCGGTTGGAGGCGGGCCTCCCGCTCTACGGCCATGACCTGACGCCGGAGACGACGCCGGTCGAGGCGTCGCTCGCCTTCGCCATCTCCAAGCGCCGCAAGGCCGAGGGCGGCTTCCCGGGCGCGGATCGCGTGCTGAAGCAGCTGCTCGACGGCCCAGCGAAGAAGCGCGTCGGCCTGAAGATCGACGGCCGCCAGCCGGTGCGCGAGGGCGCGCCCGTCGTTCATGACGGCGCGAACGTCGGCGCGGTGACGAGCGGTGGCCATGGCCCGGCGCTGAACGCCCCGATCGCCATGGCCTATGTCCCGGCCGCGCTCGCCGGCGACGGCCAGCGGCTGCAGCTCGAGGTTCGCGGCAAGCTGCTCGACGCCACCGTCGTGCCGATGCCCTTCTTCCCCAAGAACTACGTCCGTCAGGGAGCCAAAGCATGACCCTCTATTTCACCAAGGACCATGAATGGGTGCGCGTCGACGGCGACACCGCGACGGTCGGCATCACCGACTATGCGCAAGGCCAGCTGGGCGACGTCGTGTTCGTCGAGAACCCGGCCGCCGGCGCGGCGCTGGCGCAGGGCAAGGAGGCAGCGGTCGTCGAGTCGGTGAAGGCGGCGAGCGATGTCTATGCGCCGATCTCGGGCACCGTCACCGAGGCCAACGCCGCGCTCGAGGGCGAGCCGGCGCTCGTCAACACCGCGCCCGAGGGAGAGGGCTGGTTCTTCCGCATGACCGTCGGCAATCCCGGCGAGCTCGATGCCCTGATGAGCGAGTCCGCCTATCGGGATTACGTGGCCGGCCTGTGAGCGGTTCGCTCGGCCACGGCTGGGATCCCAGCGCCTACGCCGCGCACGCGTCGTTCGTGCCGGCGCTGGGCGCGCCGGTCGTCGATCTGCTTGCGCCGAAGGCGGGTGAACGCATCCTCGATCTCGGCTGCGGCGACGGGGTGCTGACCGAAAAGCTTGTCGCTGCGGGCGCCGAGGTCGTCGGGGTCGACGCCGACAAGGCGATGGTGGCGGCGGCGAAGGAGCGCGGGCTCGATGCGCGGCTGATGGACGGCCGCCAGCTGAGCTTCGACGGCGAATTCGATGCGGTATTCAGCAACGCCGCGCTGCACTGGATGCCCCAGCCCAAGGCGGTCGCCGAGGGCGTGTTCCGCGCGCTCAAGCCCGGCGGGCGCTACGTCGGCGAGTTCGGGGGCCATGGCAATATCGCTGCCATCCGGACCGCGCTGCGCGCCGTTCTGATGCGGCGCGGCTACAAGGTCGACGTGCTGGAGATGCAGTACAACCCGACCGCCGCCGAGTACCGGACGATGCTCGAGGAGCAGGGGTTCGAGGTGCTTGTCGCCGACATCATCCCGCGCCCGACGCCGCTGCCGTCGGGCATGAGCGCCTGGCTCAACACCTTCCGCGCCGGCTTCATTGATGCCGCGGGGGTGCCGCCGGCCGAGCGCGGCCAGATCATCGAAGACACCCGCGCCATGCTGCGGCCCGTGCTGGCCGACACCAAGGGCGACTGGACGGCTGATTATGTGCGGCTGCGCTTCGCCGCCCGCAAACCGGAGTAAGAGATGCGCTATCTTCCCCTGACCCAGACCGACCGGCAGGCGATGCTCGGCGTCATCGGCGCGCCGTCGGTCGATGCGCTGTTCGCCGACGTGCCTGCCGCCGCGCGGCTCGACGGGCCGATCGCGGGGCTGTCCAACCACATGCCGGAAATGCAGGTCGAACGTCTGCTCGGCGGCATGGCGGCGCGCAACCTCACCGCCTCGGCGTCGCCCTTCTTCGTCGGCTGCGGCGCCTACAAGCACCATGTGCCGGCCTCGGTCGATCACCTCATCCAGCGCGGCGAGTTCCTGACGAGCTACACGCCCTATCAGCCGGAAATCGCCCAGGGCACGCTGCAATATCTGTTCGAGTTCCAGACCCAGGTCGCGCGGTTGACCGGCATGGAGGTGGCGAACGCCTCGATGTACGACGGCTCGACCGCGATGACCGAGGCGATCTTCATGGCGCGGCGCATCACCCGCCGCCCGAAGACGCTGATCTCGGCGGGCGTCCACCCGCATTATGTCGCCGCGGCCAAGACGCTCTGCCGCTTCACCGGCGACGAGCTCGCCATCGGCACGCCCGAGCTGACGCCGGCCTCGCCAGGGCATGACGCCGGCTGGCTGGTCTCGCAGATCGACGACCGCACGAGCTGCGTCATCGTCCAGAACCCCAACCTTTTCGGCCATGTCGCCGACCTGTCGGACCTCGCCGCCGCCTGCCACGCCAAGGGCGCGCTGCTCGTCGTGGTGTTCACCGAGGTGGTGTCGCTCGGCGCGATCCGCTCGCCGGGCGAGATGGGCGCGGACATCGTCGTCGGCGAGGGCCAGTCGATCGGCAACGGCCTCAACTTCGGCGGGCCCTATCTCGGCCTGTTCGCGACGCGCGAGAAATATGTCCGCCAGATGCCGGGCCGGCTCTGCGGTGAGACGGTCGATGCCGACGGCCGCCGCGGCTTTGTGCTGACGCTCTCCACCCGCGAGCAGCACATTCGCCGCGAGAAGGCGACTTCGAACATCTGCACCAACTCGGGGCTGTGCAGCCTCGCCTTCACCATCCACCTGACGCTGCTGGGCGAGCTCGGCCTGCGCAAGATGGCAGCGCTCAACCACGCCCGCGCGGTGCAGACCGCCGAGGCGCTCGCCGCGGTTCCGGGCGTCACCGTTCTCAACGGCGGCTTCTTCAACGAGTTCACCGTGCTGCTGCCGACCGAGGCGCGCCCGGTGGTCCGCGCGCTCGCCGAGCGCGGGGTGCTCGGCGGCGTCTCGCTCGGCCGGCTCTATCCGGACCAGCCGCAGCTCGCGAACGGGCTCGTCGTCGCCGCGACCGAAACCGTCACCGAGGACGATATCGCCACCCTTGCCGCCACGCTGAAGGAGGTGCTGGCATGAGCATGAACAGTCAGGGCCGCGAGACCGCGCCCCACGCCAACGACGCTGGCCATGCCCCCGTTCCGACGCTGACCGGCAACCGGGCGCTGCTGCTCGAAGAGCCGCTGCTGTTCGAGAAGGGCGGGCTCGACCGCACCGGCGTCGATCTTCCTGACGTCCCGCAGGTCGCCAGCCGCCTCGGCGGGCTGGAGCGCCACCGCGACATCGGCCTGCCCGGCCTCGCCGAGGGCGAGACGGTGCGCCACTACACCCGCCTGTCGCGCCAGAACTACGCGATCGACATGGGCATCTTCCCGCTCGGCTCGTGCACGATGAAGCACAATCCGCGCCTTAACGAGAAGATGGCGCGGCTGCCGGGCTTCTCCGACATCCACCCGCTCCAGCCGGTCGACACGGTGCAGGGCGCGCTGGCGCTCATCGATCTCGTCGCGCACTGGCTGACGACGCTGACCGGCATGCCCGCGGTCGCCATGAGCCCGAAGGCGGGCGCGCATGGCGAGCTGTGTGGCATGCTTGCGATCCGCGCCGCGCACGATGCGCGCGGCGAGGCGCGCAAGGTGGTGCTGGTGCCGGAATCGGCGCATGGCACCAATCCGGCGACCGCCGCCTTCTGCGGCTATGAGGTCGAATCGATCCCGGCGAACGCCCGCGGCCGCGTCGATCTCGATGCGCTGAAGGCGCGCATGGGGCCGGACGTCGCCGCGGTGATGATCACCAACCCCAATACCTGCGGCCTGTTCGAGCCGGACATGATCGCCATCGCCGAGAGCGCGCATGCGGCGGGCGCCTATGTCTATTGCGACGGCGCCAACTTCAACGCCATCGTCGGCCGGGTCCGCCCCGGCGACCTCGGCGTCGACGCCATGCACATCAACCTGCACAAGACCTTCTCGACCCCGCACGGCGGCGGCGGGCCGGGCTCGGGGCCGGTGGTGTTCTCCGAAGCGCTTGCACCCTTCGCGCCGCTGCCCATCGTCCGCAAGACCGGCGACCGCTACGATCTTGTCGAGGAAGAGCAGGCGGGCGAGGCCGCCCCGCAGAGCTTCGGGCGCATGATCGCCTTCCACGGCCAGATGGGCATGTTCGTCCGCGCCGCGGCCTATATGCTCAGCCACGGCGCCGACGGCCTGCGCCAGGTCGCCGAGGATGCGGTGCTCAACGCCAACTACGTCCTGCGCAGCCTCGAGGACATCATGTCCGCGCCGTTCGCGGCGAGCGGCCCGTGCATGCACGAGGCGCTGTTCACCGACGCCTTCCTCGACGGCACCGGGCTCACCACGCTCGACATCGCCAAGGCGCTGATCGACGAGGGCTTCCACCCGATGACGGTCTACTTCCCGCTCGTCGTCCACGGCGCGATGCTCGTCGAGCCGACCGAGACCGAGTCGAAGGCCAATCTCGACCAGCTCATCGCGGCGCTGCGCGGCATCGCGCGCGAGGCGGTGTCGGGCGAGGGCGGGCGCTTCAAGTCGTCGCCGCGCCTCGCCCCGCGCAGCCGCCTCGACGAGACGACCGCGGCCCGCAAGCCGATCCTGACG
>JADCGM010000196.1 GCA_020249025.1 Alphaproteobacteria bacterium | reverse complement strand
GAAGCGCTGCATCGCCGCGGGGTCCGACAGCTGCTCGCCCGTCAGCTGGATGCGAGTCGCATTGGCGCGCGCCTCGGTGACGGCGGTGAGCGTGCCCTTCTCCTGCGCGGCGGCGCCCTTCACGCTCTCGACCAGGTTGGGGACGAGATCGGCACGGCGCTGATACTGGTTCTGCACCTCGGCCCAGGCGGCCTTGGCGGCCTCCTCCTTGGTCGGCACCGTGTTGACGCCGCAGGCGGAGACGGTCAGCGCGAGCGCGACCGGAAGCGCGATGCGGGACAGGCGGGCGGCGACGGACATTCTCGTATCTCCTCGGTCTCGACCATGCTGGTCGGCTAACACAGTATCGTTACGGCTTGGCGCGGGTTCAAGGGGCTGGCATGGGAGGCGCGCCATGACCAAGACCCTTCTCCTCCTTCCCGGTGACGGGATCGGCCCCGAAGTCACCGCGATCAGCCGCCAGATCGTCGAGCGCCTCAACGCCTCGGACGGGCTTGGCGTTGCCATCGCCGAAGCGCCTTTCGGCGGGGCCGCAATCGATCTGACGGGATTCCCGCTCGCCGACGAAACCGTGGCGCAGGCGCTCGGCAGCACCGCGGTGCTGATGGGCGCGGTCGGCGGCCCGCAGTGGGCGGGGCTTCCCTACGACCGGCGGCCGGAGGCCGGGCTGCTGCGGCTGCGCTCGGCGATGGAGGTGTTCGCCAACCTCCGCCCGGCGATCTGCTTTCCGGCGCTCGCCGATGCCTCCAGCCTCAAGCGCGAGCTTGTCGAGGGGCTCGACATCCTGTTCGTCCGCGAACTGACCGGCGGCGTCTATTTCGGCGAGCCGCGCGGGATCGAGGATCTCGGGAACGGCGAGAAGCGTGGGGTCAACACGCAGGTCTACACCTCGTCCGAGATCCGCCGGGTGGCGCGCGTCGCGTTCGAACTCGCGGCGAAGCGCTCGGGCCGCGTCTGTTCGGCCGAGAAGTCGAACGTGATGGAATCGGGCCTGCTGTGGCGGCAGGAGGTGCAGGCGCTGCGCGATGCGGAGTATCCGCATATCGAGCTCAGCCACATGCTCGCCGACAACACCGCGATGCAGCTGGTGAAGTATCCCAAGCAGTTCGACGTGATCCTCACCGACAATCTGTTCGGCGACATCCTGTCGGACGAGGCGGGGATGCTGACCGGCTCGCTCGGCATGCTGCCCTCGGCAGCGCTGGGCGTCGCGGGCAAGCCCGGGCTCTATGAGCCGATCCACGGCTCGGCCCCCGACATCGCCGGCCAGGGGCTCGCCAATCCCTGCGCAAGCGTGCTGAGCCTTGCGATGGCGCTGCGCTACAGCTTCGACCGCGCCGATCTCGCCGACCGGGTCGAGGCGGCGGTGTCGGCGACGCTCGACGCCGGTGTCCGTACCCGCGATCTGGGGGGCTCGGCGGGCACCGCGGCGATGGGCGCGGCCATCCTCGGGCGACTGTAGCGCCCTAATCCTCCTCCCGTACCTCGCGGCAGGCGGCTTTCAGCTCGGCGACGAACTGGGTCAGGAGCGGGCGCGGCGGCGCGCCCTTGCGGGTGATGAGGCCAGCCTTGCGCACCACCGGGCAGTCGGGGGCATCCAACCGGCGGATCTCGCCGCGGCGGGCGCGCAGGCGGATCAGATGCTCGGGCAGGATGCCGACGAAACCGCCGGTCGTCAGCAGCGAGCGGATGAGGTTGAGGCTGTTGGTGCGCACGACATGGCGCGGCGCGGGCAGACCGTCGGCGGAGAAATAGCGGTCCAGGAAATCCGCCATGTGCGGCTGGTCGACGACCGCCCAGCGCGCCTCCAACAGCTCCTCCTTGCTGAGCCGGCGCCGCCCGACGAGCGGGTGTGCTGCCCCAGCATAGGCATAGGCGCGAAGCTCGTAGACCGGCTCGACGAGGAGGTCGTCGGGCATCTGGCCCTGGCCGAGGTTCGAGAAGATGACGTCGAGGCGGCCGTCGGCAAGCGCCTCGACCAGCTCTTCGAGGAAGCCCTGGCGCACCGTCAACGAGACGTCGGCGTCATCGGCGCAGACCCGCGCCACCGCGCGATCGACGATATGGTCGGCGAACATCGCCGCCATGCCAACCGCGAGATGGCCCTTGGCGCCGGCGGCGATCGCCTTGATCTCGGCGCGCGCCCGCGCCGCCTCGTTGAGCATGAGCCGGGCATATTCGTAGAGCGTCGCGCCGGCCGGCGTCGGCACCACCCCGCGCGGCCGCCGGTCGAGCAGGGTCGCGCCGACCAGCTCCTCGAGATTCTTGATGCTGCGCGTCAGTGCCGGCTGGCTGATGAACACCCGGTCCGCCGCCTTCGACAGATTGCCGAGTTCGACGACCGCGGCGAAGTGGCGGAGGTGGCGCAATTCCATGCACCGAGCATATGGATATCGCCCATCTTGGCAATTGCATGCATGGCAGGCTTTGGCGCAGCTTGGCACCCACCATGCCCGACGCGCCTCTTCTGCCAGTCCGCGACACGGCGCTCCATGTCGTCCGCGAGGGCGCGGGGCCGTCGCTGCTCCTGCTCGTCGGGCTGGGCGGGCGCTGCGATTTCTGGCGCGGCACCATGGCCGCCTTCGCCGACCGCTACGACTGCATCAGCTTCGATCACCGCAAGACCGGCGACAGCCTGCCGTCGGATGTGCGGACAACGGTTGCGGTGCTCGCCGCCGACGCGGTGGCGCTGCTCGACCGGCTCGGTATCGAGCGCGCGCATGTCGTCGGTCATTCGCTCGGGGGCGCCATCGCCCAGCACATCGCCGTCCACCATCCGGCGCGGGTCGGGAAGCTCGTGCTCTCGGCGAGCTGGGCCGGGCCGCACCCCGCGTTCCAGACGATGTTCGCGCTGCGCAAGCAGGTGCTCGCCGCCTGCGGGCCGGCCGCCTATCTCCTGCAAGGCAATCTGCTCGGCAATCCGGGCTGGTGGGTGGCCGAGAACCACGACGCGATGATGGCGGGGATCGAGGCACGCCGCGCCGCCTTCGCCGGGGTCGACATCGAGATGGAGCGGATGGACGCGGTCGTGGGCCACGATCTGCGCTCTCGCGTCCCGGCGATCCGCGCTGAAACGCTCGTCATCTGCGCGCGCGATGATGGCATCACCCCGCTGACCTATTCGGAGGAGCTGGCGCAGCTGATCCCGGGCGCGCGGTTGGAGGTGCTTCCGACCGGCGGCCACTTCGCCCCGACCGTCGTTGCCGACGACTACCGCGCCCGCCTGTCGGCGTTCCTCGACGGATGAGCGAGGAACCGCCCTTCGGCCGTTGGTGGAAGGTGGTCGGCCCCGACGAGGGCAAGAGCTGGTGGCAGCCGCTGCCGTCGCGGGGGCATGTGACCGTCGCGCTCGATCCGACCAACACGCCCTATGACGGCTTTTCCGCCGGCGTGCAGGTGCTGCCGCCGGGCTGCAGCGTCCGCGAGCATGGCCATCGCCAGAACCACGAGCTGCTGTTCATCGCCGAAGGTACCGGACGCTGCACGATCGAGGACGACGTCTACGATCTCGTACCCGGCACCACTGTGCTATTCGGCCGCCATGCCCGCCACTTCGTCGAGAACACCGGCGAGACCGACATGCGCATCTACTGGGTGTTCCTGCCCCCGGGGCTGGAGGAGTGGTTCGCCGCCATTGGCCGGCCGCGGACCCCAGGCGAGCCCATGCCCGAGGCTTTCGCTCGCCCTGACGATGTCGGCGATGTGCAGGCGCGGCTGAAGTTCGTGCCGCCGAAGCCGCGCTGATGCTGGTTCTGACGGCTGCCGACGTCGAGCGCCTGCTCGATATTCCCGCCTGCATCCCGGCGATGCGGTCGGCGATGGCGCAGGTCTCGGACGGGCGCGCGCTGATGCCCCTGCGCCAGTTCATGGCGGTGCCGGGTGCGCCCGGAAAGCTCGGGCTGATGCCCGGCTGGCTCGCAGAGCCGCCGCGCTTCGGGGTCAAGATCGTCTCCAAATATGTTCGCCCGCCCGGCGATCCGCACGGCACCCATGTCGGCGGGGTGATGCTGTTCGATGCGGCGACGGGGCTGGCGCTGGCGCTGATCGAGGGCGGGTCGCTGACCGCGATCCGCACCGCCGCCGCCTCGGCGCTTGCCACCGACCTGCTGGCGCGGCCCGGCCCGGCGGTCGTCGCGGTGCTCGGCGCGGGCGAGCAGGCGCGCCGGCACGTCGAAGCCATGCGCGCCGTCCGTCTGGTGTCCGAGGTGCGTGTCTGGGCGCGCGATCCGGCGCGCGCAGCGGCGTTCGCCGCCGAGGTCGGGGGCGAGGCCG
>JADCGM010000195.1 GCA_020249025.1 Alphaproteobacteria bacterium | reverse complement strand
CTATGTCGAGGCCGACATGGCGGTGATCTCGTCGCGCGTCGCGGGCTACATCAAGCGCGTCGCGGTCGACGACAATCAGGCGGTGCGGCCGGGCGACACGCTCGTCGAGCTGGAGGATGTCGACTACCGCGCCCGGGTCGCGGCGGCCGAGGCGGATGCCGCGCGCAGCGGCGACCTCATCGGAGCCGCGGACGCGGCGCAGGGCGGGCGCGCCGCTGCCATCCGCGAGGCCGAGGCCGCACTGGCGGCGGCGGAGGCCGAGGCGACCCGCGCCGAGCGTGACCGCCAGCGCCTGTCGCAACTGCTCGAGAACCGCTTCGTCAGCCGCCAGCGCTACGATGTCGCCGTCGCCGAAGCAGCGAGCCGGCAGGCGGCGGTGGCGCAGGCGCGCGCGGCGCTTGTCGCCGCCCGCGCCGGCGTGGCGGGCGCCGGGGCCGAGCGTGGCGCAGCAGTCGCCGCGCGCTCGGCGGCCACGGCCCAGCTGGAGGCGGCGCGCTACGATCTCGCCAACACCCGCATCGTTGCCCCCGTCGCCGGCTTCGTCGGCAACCGGTCGGCGCGTGTCGGCCAGTTCGTCCGCGCCGGCCAGCAGCTGATGGTCGTGGTGCCGGTCGACAAGGCCTATGTCGTCGCCAACTTCAAGGAGACGCAGGTGGCGCGGATGCGGCCCGGCCAGCCGGTGACGCTGACCGTCGACGCCTATCCCGACGTGACGCTCAAGGGCCGCATCGTCAGCCTGTCGCCCGCCGCCGGCTCGCGCTTCTCGATCCTCCCGCCCGAGAATGCGACGGGCAACTTCACCAAGATCGTCCAGCGCATCCCGATCAAGATCCTCATCGACCGGCCGCTGCCCGAGGGCGTGCGGCTGGTGCCCGGCATGTCGGTCCGGCCCAGCATCGACGTGCGCTCATGACCGCGACCGGCGTCCGCGCGGTGCCGCCGCCGGGCGCCGAACCCCAGCCGATGTACGAGATGCAGGCCAACGGCCTGCCGCCCTGGGGGCCGCTCATCGCCTACATCCTGATGTGCTTCGGGATGTTTCTCGCGATCCTCGACATCCAGATCGTCTCGGCCTCGCTCAGCCAGATTCAGGCCGGCCTGTCGGCCTCGGCCGACGAGATCAGCTGGGTGCAGACGAGCTACCTCATCGCCGAGGTGGTGATGATCCCGCTGTCCGGGTTCCTCGCCCGGGCGATGTCGATCAAATGGCTGTTCGTCATCTCCTCGGCCGGCTTCACCTTCGCCAGCTTCCTGTGCGCGACCGCCGACACCATCGGCGAGATGATCGCCTACCGCGCCTTCCAGGGCTTCATCGGCGGCGCGATGATCCCGACCGTCTATTCGGCCGGCTTCCTGATGTTCGGCCGCCAGCGGCAGGGCAAGCTGATGGTCATCACCTCGATGATCATCACGCTGGCGCCGACGCTTGGCCCCACGCTCGGCGGCTACATCTCGGATGCGCTCGGCTGGCACTGGCTGTTCCTCATCAACATCGTGCCCGGCATCCTCGTCACCTTCGGCGTCTGGGCGCTCGTCGACATCGACAAGCCCGACTGGGCGTTGCTGAAGCGCATCGACATTCTCGGGCTGATGGGGATGGCGCTGTTCCTCGGCGGGCTCGACTATGTGCTCGAGGAGGGCGCGCGCCACGAGTGGTTCGCCGACGACGCGGTGCGCAACGTCGCGATCGTCGCCGGCGTCGCGCTCATCGTCTTTCTGTGGCGGCTGGCGACGGCGCCCGAGCCGATCGTCCGTGTCTCGCCGCTGCGCAATCCGAGCTTCCGCAGCGGCGCGATCCTCGCCGCGGTGTTCGGGATCGCGCTCTACGGGCTCGTCTATCTCTACCCGCTCTACCTCTCGCGCATCGCCAAGCTCACCTCGACGCAGGTCGGGACGACGCTGCTCGTCACCGGCATCTCGATGATCGTGACCGCGCCGATCGCCGGATCGATGGTGCGCAAGGTCGATCCGCGGCTGGTGATTTCCTTCGGCTTCCTCTGCTTCGCCGTGTCGACCCACATGGCGTCCCAGCTCACCGCCGACTGGCGCTTCGCCGAGCTGTTCCTGCCGCAGGTGCTGCGCGGGATCGGGATCATGTCGTGCATCGTCTCGATCTCGAACACGTCCTTCGCGACGCTGCCGATGAGCGACCTGAAGGATGCGCCCGGCTTGTTCACGCTGGTGCGCAATCTCGGCGGCGCGGTCGGGCTGGCGCTCATCAACACCGCGGTCCTCGAACGCTTCAATTTCCATTGGCAGCGATTGGGCGAGTCGGTGAACCTCGCCCGGCCCGAGATCGCCGAACGCTACGAGATGATGCAGCAGCTCGGCGTTCTGCGCGGGCTGCCCGACCCTGATGCCGGCGCGGTCCGGATCTTCGCGGGACAGGTCACCGAGCAGGCGCTGGTGATGAGCTACGCCGACTGCTTCACGCTGATGAGCATACTGTTCGCGCTGGCGGCGTTCATCCCCTTCCTCATGGCCCGCCCGCCGACGATGGAGCAGGCGGCGGCCGGGGAGGGGCATTAGGGAGCGTTCGGGGCCGGTGCGCACGGCCCCCGCCGCACCCCCTCCCGACAACGATCGACAACCCCCTTAACCAGACAGCCCGTCGTGCCTTGCCCCCTCCGGTAAATCGTCCTATCCGGACCCCGCCCCGGCCGAGGGGACACCCTTGCGCCGCCCTTTTTTGGTTCGATCGTTTCGGAAAGAGGCTCATGGCTCGCAAGAAGATTGCTCTCATCGGCGCCGGCAACATCGGCGGAACCCTCGCGCACCTCGCCGCCAGCCGCGAGCTCGGCGATGTCGTCCTGTTCGACGTGGTCGAGGGCGTGCCGCAGGGCAAGGCGCTGGACCTGGCGCAGTGCGGTCCGGTCGAGGGCTTCAGCGTCGGCCTCAAGGGCACCAACGATTACGCCGACATCGCGGGCGCGGACGTCTGCATCGTCACTGCCGGCGTCGCCCGCAAGCCGGGCATGAGCCGGGACGATCTGCTCGGGATCAATCTGAAGGTCATGAAGGCGGTCGGCGAGGGCATCAAGACGCACGCCCCCAACGCCTTCGTCATCTGCATCACCAACCCGCTCGACGCGATGGTGTGGGCGCTGCGCGAGTTCTCCGGCCTGCCGCACCACATGGTCGTCGGCATGGCCGGCGTGCTCGACTCGGCGCGCTTCCGCACCTTCCTCGCCGAGGAGTTCGGCGTGTCGGTGCGCGACGTCACCGCCTTCGTGCTCGGCGGCCACGGCGACACGATGGTGCCGGTCGTCGAATATTCGACGGTCGCCGGCATCCCGATCCCCGACCTCATCAAGATGGGCTGGTCGACCCAGGAGCGCATTGACGCGATCGTCCAGCGCACCCGTTCGGGCGGCGGCGAGATCGTCGCGCTGTTGAAGACCGGCTCGGCCTTCTACGCGCCGGCGACCTCGGGCATCGAGATGGCCGAGGCCT
>JADCGM010000194.1 GCA_020249025.1 Alphaproteobacteria bacterium | reverse complement strand
CTTGAAGAGCCCGTTGGAGAGCGCCTCGGCGGCCGCCGCCTTCAGGCTGTTGACCAGCGCCGTGCCAAGGCTCTGGCCCTGCACGATGGCGTAGGCGAGGTTCTGGGAGATGTTGCTGGCGAAGCGCTCCTGGGCGGCCTTCGCGTCGTCGAGCGACTTGGTCAGCACGTCGCCCAGGCGCTCGCCCTCGGCCGTGATCTTCCCGAGCGCGGTCTGCCCGATATCCCCGATATCGGCGAGCTTCTCGGCGGTCAGATCGATGCCGAGCTCTTCGGCGGTCAGGGGACGGCCGAGCGATTCCGACAGCGCGTCGATCGCCGTCTTGCGGGCTTTGATGTCGGCGAGGAAGTCGGCGACGGTGTCGGTCTTCTTGCCCGCCCCGGCGCCGCCAGCGCGGCCCGAGCCTGCGGCGTTCGCCTTCGCGGCCGCGTCAGCCGCCGAATTGCCTTTGGGCAGGCCGCTGAAGACCAGCGCCCGGAAGTCCGCCGACACCTCGCCCTGAAGCGCGCGGCGTTCCGCCATCAGCTGTGCACGCCGGAGCGCCGCGCCACGGCCACCGCCAAGTCCCTTCAGCTCCTGATCGATCTGAAACTGCCGGCCGCCCGCCGTGGCTGCCTGATCGAGGCGCTGCCAGCTGGACCCGAGAACGCCGAGGACACCTTCCGATTCGTAGATTCGGGCAGTGCCACGAAACTGGTTGACTACCGATCCGAAGGCCGAACCGACCTTCATCAGCGCGTTGGCAAAGGACAGGATCGCACCGGCATTGTCGGCCACGACCCCGGCGATGTTCGCCGTCAGCACCGTCTTCAGCGCCGCCAGCTTGTCCGCCGCCTCGTCGGCCTTCTGGATCTGCTGATCGGACAGCACCACGCCGAGCCGCTGCGCCGACTGGGCCAGCGCATCGACCTGACCGATGCCGCCCGCGAGCAGCGTGTCGAGCTTCTGGCCGGCGCGGCCGAACAGCGCGACCTCGATCGCCGCGCGCTTCGCCGCATCGGGAATGGCCGACAGCTTTGCGATCACGTCGCGCATGACATCGCCGGTCGACCGGAACGAGCCGTCCGCATTCTTCGTCGAGATGCCGAGCTCGGCGAAGGCGCTGTTGTTCTCGCCGATGGAGCGGGTCAGCTTGGCGAGGCCCTGCTCCATCACCTCCTGGGAGATGCCCGCCTGCGTCGCGGCGAAGCGATAGACCTGAAGGTCGCGCGTGGTGACGCCGAGCTGCTGCGCGACCTCGCCGATCGACCCGGCATAGTCGAGCGACTGCTGCGTGATCCGCGCCACCGCATCGACCGAGAAGGCGGCGAGGAAGCCGGCGACGCCCGCCTTGGCCGCGCCGAACGCGCGCTCGATGCTGGTCGCACCCTTCTCCGCCGAGTCGGCCGCGCGCTTCATGTTGGACACGAACGACGCGCTTTCGAGCGTCAGGTTCGTGACGAGGGAGCCGACGATGGTTGCCACGGGCATCCTTTCGGTTAGGCTGACCCCGAAAGGAGCCGCCATGACGAAGATCTTCTGGTTGCTTGCGATGGTCAGCAGCGTCGCCGCGCTCGCCTTGCTGGTGAGCGGGCTCGCTGATTTTCAGATCTTCCGCATCGGCGCGGGGCTGCTCGCCCTCATCGCCGCGTTGGTCTTTGCGGTCATGGGCCGCGCGGGCGAGGGCCTGAAGAAGGCGGACTAAGCCCCCTTCTTCCCGAACCCCAGCGCCCGCTTCAGCTTCTCCGCCACCACGGCCCTCGGCTGGTCCGGCTCACGCGCCGGCTTCAGGAACTCGCCGGGCTCCATGGCCCGCTGCCCCTTCGACCGGTTGATGTTGAACAGCAGCGACGCCACCAACCGGTGACCGTCATCCGCGCGGGGCTGGCCGAACGGCTCCCACTGCGCATAGGCGATCCACTCGGCAAGCTCGCGGCTCGACAGGGTCGCTTCCAGCTCCGCCACCGTTCGCCCGAGGGCGAGCGCCAGCCGGAACAGGAAACGCCTGTCGGGCCGCTTGCCTAGTTTTTTGCCAGCTCCTCGATGTCGGCGGCCGAGAAGGCGTTGAGCTTGGTGGCCGCCGCGAAGACCCGGTCCATGGCCGCGAACGACTTCGCGGCCAGCACCTCAAGATCCTTGTCGGTGAAGAGCGGCTTGCCGGCCTCGTCGACGACGCAGGCGGCGACGTAGCGGGCGCGGACATTGTCCGGCCCCACCTTCCCCGCCGCCTGCGCCGCGATGACGGCCTGTTCGAAACGGTCGCGATCGCCGGCGGTCAGAGACCGCACCCGGACCGTGCCGCCCCATTCGGGCACCTCGACGTCGATCGTTTGCTGATCGGCCGCGCCGAGGATCTGTTCGCGCGTCAGGAGGCCCATGTTACGGGGTCCAGGTCACGGCGCCGGAGATCTCCAGCGTGATGGATGCCTCGACCGCGTTGTCGACCGACGCCGACGGGGTGATCGACACGACGTAGGCGGCAAACGCCGCGGTCAGCGATCCGGCGTCGTCGAACTCGATCTTGAAGTTGCGCAGCGTTCCCGCCTGCCGGTCGGTGATGAGCGCCGCCTGCATCGCGTTCTGGGTGTCGAGGTTGACAGTCATCGTGATCTGCCCCTCGTCGATCGTGCCCGGAAGCTTGCGCTTGTGGCTGTCGCCGAGCGCCGTGACATCGATGATCGTCAGCGAGCCCGACGGCCCGTCGAAGCCCTTCACCTCGCCGATGGTGGTGAAGACTTCGGACCCCGCGCCGTCGCCGCGCTTGATCACGCAACCCTGCGAAGTGAATGCCGTCATGTCGTTGGTCCTTATTCGGTGTGGTGGATGAGGTAGTCTTGGCTGACGCGGAACAGACGCGGCTCATTGTCGAGCTCGGTCAGGTCACGCTCGTTGTCGAGCAGGCACTGGCCGACCTTCACGCCCGAATAGGTGCCGCGCCACCCATCCAGAGCGAGCCTCACTTGCTTGGCGATCGCGCGCGCCTCGGTCATCGAAATGATCGAGTAGCTGTCGATCTGGAATCGCGGCCGCGCCAGCCCCGACGCGCCCGACAGGCTGTTGACCCGCGCGCCGCTGATCTTCGTGTAGGTCACGAGCCCAAAGGTCGGGCTGGGCGGGGCGACCACCGGATAAATGCGCGCCGCGACCAGCGCCGACAGACCGGCGAAGTTGCTCAGCCGGTTGAACAGGGCCTCGTTGATGTCCGCCATGGGTCAAGCATTCCGGCCATTGGGGAGCATGCGTCGCCGGGCCCTCTTCGCCGCGCGCTCGATGCCGCGCCCCAGTTCCTCGATCTGCGCGCCGAGCAGCTTCTCGCGCATCGCGTCGAAGGCCGGCCGCATGAAAGGGCGCGCGCTCATGTTGACCGTCCCGAACTCGAGGAACCGCGCCCAGAAGGCGCGGCCCGTCGTCACCTGATAGGTGATGGTGAACTCTCGCCGGGCGCGCCGCAGCCGCACCCGGATGTTGTCCTTCAGCTGGCCATAGAAGGCCTTGGTCGAGACCCCGCCCTTCGACACGCGATACTTCGGCGTCTCGCCTTCCGGGTTGACCGGGGTGTTGCGGCGCACCTCGTCGGCCAGCGCGCGCGCCGCCTTCCGGTTGGCCGTCCGACCGACCTTCGTCGCGACCTCCGGCCCCAGCTCGGCGAGCGCGGCGCGCAGCTCGGCCGCGCCCTGCACCTTGATGCGGAAGACGTCAGCCACGGCCCGTGGTCCGCGCAAAGATCATCAGCCCCTCGCGGCGGCCGTATTCCTGCACGCCCGTGATCTCCCATTCCTCGCCGTCGCAGGTCAACCGCTGGTTGGCGGTCAGGTCCGCCCGGTAGCGGGCGAGGAACTTCGCCTCGGCGTTGGCCTGGACACCCGACGTGCGCCCCGACTCATCGGCGCGCAGGCCTAGCTTCTTGGCCCAGAACGACGCGCCGGCCGACGGCGTCGAGATCATCTCGCCGGCTGCGTTCTGCGCCTCGACGGTCGCGACCAGCGTCAGCTTCCAGCGCAGCTCGCCCGCCCGGATCACGAGACCACCCAGCGCCGGAACGGCGCGATCGCGCGGTCATAGCCGAGCGGCAGCTCGCTCGTGATGTTGCCGACGTTCACGGCCTCGCGGTTCATCCACCAGTTGGCCAACAGCAGCTTCACCGCCTGCCGCAGCCCGAACGGCACCGCGTTCCAGTCGGCAAAGCCGAGGCTCGCCGAGATCCGCACCGCATCGGCCGCCTCGGCCGTCGACGGCCACTCGGCATCATGCGCCAGCTGCAGGAACGCCCGCTCGCCCGAGGGCACCACCCGGTAGAGGTCGGTCGACAGCGTCTGCTCCACGCCGCTCGAATCGAGATACTTCACCGCGGTGATCTCGGTGACCGGCCCGCGCAGCAGCTCGAGCTGACGCAAGTCCCCGAAGCCGTCGACGCGGAGCGTCGCTGTCACCGGCGTCAGGTAGAGCGCCACATCGGCCTCGACCTGCCCCGCTGCGGCGCGCAGCACCTCGTCGATCTGCGCATCCTGAGCGGGTTCCTCGCGCAGCCAATCGCGCGCCAGGGCGATCGGCACCGGCGGCTCGGCGCCGCGCGTCAGGATCTGCGGCGGTTGCCAGTTCATCACACCGCCTCGCTCGTCAGGATCTTGACCGTCGTCGACAGAACGTCGGTCAGGCCGTTGCTCTTGGTGATGGTGCAGCGCACCTCATAGGTCTTGCCCGCAAGGCCGCCGGTCAGCTTGGCGGTCGTCGTCGTGTCGGACTCGCTCGGATCGGCAGCGGCCAGCTCGCCGCTCGGAACGACCGCCCAGGCAGCCGACGCGATCGTCTCGCCATCGGCAAGCCGCTCCGCCCAGTCGAAGCTGACGAGCGGCGTCTGGCCGGGGGCTTTCGTCGAGATCGTCATCCCCTGCCTCCAAAGGTCTGCGCCGCGCCGCGGCGCGCGAAGTCGGTCGTCGGAGCCGACCGGGTGAAGTCGGCGGCCACGCCCGTGAACGTGAAGCCCGGCGTCGGTTCCGGCGGGCGCACCGCGCTGCCAGCGACGATGCCGCCGGCGGCCATCCGCCCGAGCGTTGCCCGCGTCGCAGAGGTCACGACCAGGCCAGCGCCGCCGGCCAGCACCACCGCCACCGAAGCCCGGTCCGCGCTGGTCAGCCCGACACCGGAAGTGCCGGCGCCGGCGACACCGGAAGCGCTGCGCCCCGGCGCTCCCGCGCCCTGGACGATGCCGCCACCGCGCAGCGCGCCGGTCGTCGAAAAGGCGACCGCCGACGTCTCGTTGATCCAGCCGTATGTCGGCTGCACCGGGATGCGGACGCCGAACCCGACCGAGGCGGTCGCGCTCGACACCAAAAGGTTGGTCATCGGCGTGTCGGAGAAGGGGAAGTTCGCAATGCGAACCCCCGTCCCCGGATCGGCCGAGAGCGTCAGCGTGACATCCTGAAACCCGCCAGACGCCGCCCCGATGCTGCACGACGAGACAGTCAGCCCCGCCCCGGCCTGCGTCTGCACGATCAGGTCCGACGGCACACCGGACCCCGTCGCGAGCTGCACCGTCGAATGGCCGCGCAGATCGATCCGCACGGTCACGGTCGCGCCCGAGCGCGTCACCTGCGTGATGCGAGGCCCCGCCGCATCGGCGACGTTCGCGCCAGCCAGCCGCGCTAGGAACAGCCCGTCGCGCAGGTTCATGTCGCGGTAGCCGGCCTGCGTCAGATGATAGACGTCGTTGACGATCATCGGCATGTCGATGGTCTGCGGCGCGAGATAGGTCGGCCGCCCGAGCGCCTGATCGTCATCGATAAATTGCTTCATCCGCAGCCGCTTCGCAAGCCATGTCGCGTCGCTGACCTGAGACGGCGTCGGGCTTCCGGTCGTCGCCGTGTTGAGCCGGCCTAGCGGGCGCAGGATGATCAGAAGCTTGTCGCGCGGCTGACCGAACATCTCGGCAAGCCGGTTGAACACGGTCGTCCAGTTGTTGCCCCAAACCGTCGCGTCAGCTTCGCCCTGCCCCTGGTCGAGGATGAAGCCGGTCACGTTGCGGAAGGCAGTGTTCGCCCAGTCCACAACGTCGTTCGCGCCAGCGGTTGCAGGCGGCGTGCCGTTGAGGCTGTTGGCGACCTTCGCCATGTAAGCGCCTTCGCCGGTATCCCACCAGCAGACCCCGGCCCCCGTCTTGTAGTCGGTTCCAGTTCCCGGCAACCATTGCACCGAGTTGGTGCCGCCGATCGCCATGTTGATCAGCTCGAGCGGCACAAGCGAGTTCGCCGCGAGCTGGCCGAACAGGTAGCGATGGCCGGTGACGGCGAGGCTCGACAGATAGAGCGTCGTTCCGCCGAAGCCGGCGTTGAAGAAGAAGCGCGGATCGGTGAGCGAAGGCGGCGTGCCGTCGGTCGTCGTCTGCATGTTCGCGGCGAGACTCTGGCCGATATAGGCGATGCGCCAACCGACGCAGAAGGGCTGGGACCGCCACGTCGCTCCCGACAGGCTGTCCCGAAACTCAATGCACAAGCGCTGCTGGTTGAGCGGAAGCCGGATCGAGCCGCCAGTCCACGTCCCCGTTCCGTCGCCGTTGTTGGTGACCGTCGGCGCGACGAGCCAGCTCGTCTCGCCCCAACCGTAGCCGGTCTTTGCGGCGAACGTCGCCGATCCCGGCGAGCTTTCCTCAAGCAGCCGCCACTGAATGTTGCCTGCGACCGGCGGCGTCGCCGCCTGCCACCAGCCGCCGATGCCCGTCCAATCGTGGTAGCCGTCGACGAAGTTTGCTGCGAACAGGCGGCGGATCAGCGAGCGGCACGAGAAGATCGTCCCCGTCCCGTTCGGGCCTGCCCGCCACGCACCGCCGCGCGCAGCCGGGGAGGCCGATGCGTTGCAGTAGAAGCCTGCGAGGGTGATGCCCTGAACACTGGCGTCGGCGACCGTGTAGCTGGTGCCGATGGCGGTGTAGCTCGTCGGCGACGCCGCCCGGGCGATCGACATGGTGACGGTCGTTCCGTTGACCGTCAGCCGAAGCCGGTCCCCAGCCGCAGGCGCGCCACCCGTGATGGCGACCGAGGCCGCAACCGTTGACAGCACGCCGTTGACCGACTTGCGCAGCGTGACGCTCGCGGTCGTCGAGCCGGGGATCAGGAAGATCGAGTTTGCGCCGTCGATCCCGACCCGCACAGCCGGGTAGATGTAGTTGGTGGTCGTGATGCCCGCGGCCGGGATCGTGACCTCGGCATAGTGATCGGCATGGTCGACCTCGACCTGACCGACAGAGACGCCGCCGCTGGTCGTGTTCTGGATGACGCCAGCGCCATCGAGCTTCGGCTGTCCGGCGGCAAGCGGGGTCGAGATTGCGCCAACCAGCCGCCAGCGGCGCAGTTCATCGCTGCCATTGACGGCACGGAAGTTGACCGTCGTCCCGGCCGAGCCGGACCAGCTTTCCGAGATTGTCTCGGGCATCGGCCTAGAAGTTCAGGCTGATCGAGGTGCCCGACTGCGTCACGGTGAGCGTGCCCGCATTCGTGAACGTGTCATAGGCGGTGCGCTGGCAGACGCAGCCCGCCGCGGCCTGCCCCGTCAGGTCGATCGCGGATCCGCCCGCCGTCGCCGCCACCTTGAAGCTGTCGGTAGCTGCGTCGCGGACGAAATACTCGGTGCCCTCGGTCAGCCCGCTAGGCGCGGTGCCGCCGTGGAAGACCACCGACTGGCCGTTGCTGAGGCCATGCGACAGGGCGTTGATGGTGTCGGCCGTCGCGTCGACCGTGAACTCAAAGGGCGTGAACCCGCCGATCGGGAACGACGCGAGCAGCGTGCCACCGGCGTTGAAGTAGCCGATCCACCGCGGCGTCGTCGCCGCCGGGATTGCCAGCTGGGGCGCATTCGAAGCGGCGCGCGCGCCCGACGCCGCGGCCGAGAAGGTCGCAGACACACGAGCATAGCTGCCCCCGCTGACCTCGTTCGATCCCGCGTCACCAGGCCAGGCGGTGAACGCGCCGACCGTCAGTCCGGTGAGCGCATCGAGCATCAGGTTCTTCGCAGCCGTGTGAATGCCCATGCCAAACCTCGTTGCGATAGATCGAAAGAAGAGGGGCCGCCGCATCCCCTCGCGCAGCGGCCCTTCAGGCTTTCCCGGGGAGGGAACTTGTCAGGTGTCGGGTTGAGCCCGGCGACGCGCAGCGACCTTCGGCGCCGGTTTCTCGCCACCTGCTGCACGGCCTTCGGCTTCGGCCCAGCCCTCGGCGATGGCTACCTCGGCCAGCTCGCCTTCGACGGTGTCGCCCTCAGCGAACTCGATCGGATAGACCTTGCCGTCAGGCACGCCCTTGAAGCTCTTGATGACCTTGGCCATCGCTCATCTCCTTCGATGCGGGGCCGCCCTTGGGACGGCCCCGCTCGTCAGGTGTCAGCCTCAGGCGTCCGGATGGGCCGTCGGGGCGACCATCGGATGACCGAGGATGGCGACAGCGGCGAGCAGCGCCGCCGACGCGTTGTTGGCCGGCGTGATCGTCAGGCGCACGTAGCGCTTGCTGCCGACGTAGCCGATCTTGCGGACCTCGTTGTCGTCATCGAACTGACCCGAGGCCTGCGCCTCGGTGCCGAGCAGGTCGATGTCCGCGACCGCGGCCGCGTCCGACAGGTTCGCCGCGTCGCCATGCTCGACAAGCGTGGTGAAGGTGGCGTCGGAGTCGGCCAGCGAGCCGAACGCGATGACGAACTCGAGCGACTTGTAGCCCTGCAGATCGATGATCTGCGAGACCGCCGCGGTGTTGTCGGAGATCGAGACCGGCGAGATCGCGCGGCGCACCGTGATGGTGCTGTGCATGTCGTTCATTGGAGAGACCCTTCGTCTCTGGAGTGGGAGATGGCGAACGGGGCGGCCAAGTCAGGCCGCCCCGCCGATCGACTAGGTCGAGATCTTCAGCAGCTTGATCGCGCCGAAGTCCTGAACGCCGCCGCCGACGCGCTTCGTGCTGTAGAACTGCACGTTGCCCTTCGAGGTGACGTTGTCGCGCACGACGCGGATGCCGGCCCGATCGACGATCAGGTAGGCGCGCGCGAAGTCCGCGAACGCGATCGGGAAGGCGTTCGCGGCGACGTCGGGCATGTTGTCGTCGGTCTCGACCGCGTAGCCGAGCAGGGTCGAGGGCGTGCCGAGCTGAAGCGACGGCTGCCAGATGAACTGGCCGTCGGCATCCTTGAACTTGCGGACCGCTCCCAGCGTCAGGTCGTTCATCAGGAACGACGCGTTCTGCCGGTAGCCGCTCTTCAGCGAGTGGACGAGATCGATCAGCGCATCGGCCGGGCTGACCGACGCCGACGGCGTGAGGAAGCTCGACGCAGCGCCCGACACGACGAAGCCGGTCTTGCCCCAGGCATAGGAGGCATTGGCGACCTTGTCGTAGCTGAGAATGCCGCGCGGCTTCTTCACGCCGTCGCCCGACACGAACGCCGTGCCTTCGAGCTCGGCGAGCTCGATCGCGACCTCGTTCGCATACCATTCCTCGACGTTGACGAGACCGCCGTCGTCGAGCAGGCGCTGCGTGGTGATCGGCATCGCGTAGCACTCGTCGAGCGGCACCTCGACGCGCGACAGGCGCGGGGTGTCGGTCTCGGGCCGGCTGTCGCTCTCGCCGACCCAGCCCGAACCGGTGCCGCCGAGCGACTTGTTCTTGACGTAGGTGTCGGAGCCGAGACCGAGCGTGATCACCTGCGACAGGCGACGCATGGCGACGGTGTCGCCGAGAACGCGGGTGATCATCGAATCGACCGTCTTCGGCGTCAGGAAGCCGCCGTCCGGATCGGAGAAGGTCGAGCCGCGCGCTTCGATCTTGCCGGTGCGCATGAACGGCGCGAACGCCGAGGCATGCGCCCGCTCGTCGTCGGTCAGGCCGTCGCCCGGGTTGTTGCCGAGCTTCAGCGCGGCGACCGACTGGGCGTGCGCGTCGAGGGCGCCCTGCAGCTCGGAAATCGTCTTGTTGAGCGCGACGATCTCGTCCTTCACGACGGCATCGGCCTTGCCGGCGAGCTCGGCCTCGACCTTCTGCGTGAAGGTGGCGTGAGCGCGCTGCAGATCCGCGAGTATCTTCGAAGGATCCTGCGCATCGGCGCGGATGGAGATGCCGCGGCTGACGGCCGGGGCAGCGAGAGCGGCGAGCGCAGACGACGCCGCTAGGAGACTCATCTTCTTCATGGGAAAGCCTTTCAGGCCTTGAGTGCGGAGATCAGCTCGGCCGCTTGACCGAGCCAGGCGGTGTCGGCAGCGCCCGGCATGCCGCTGGGGGCAGCGCTCGGCTTGCCCCCGGTAAGGT
>JADCGM010000193.1 GCA_020249025.1 Alphaproteobacteria bacterium | reverse complement strand
CGCTTCGACGCCGACCTGTCGGCGGTCACCCGCGACGCCGAAGGCCGCGTCGTCGCAGGCTCGACCTCGGACGCTGTCCAGACCCACGACGTCTGGACCTTCAGCCGCCACACCGGATCGAACGATCCGAACTGGCTGCTGATCGACACCGACGACGAATAGGGCGTCTCTCCCGCGGCTCTCGACAACCGGGGGCGCTCTTCCGATATCGCGAAGCATCCGCCTATCGCGCCGCGCCGCGCGTGCTAGAGTTGGCGCGTGGTGTTGCCCGGGGGTGTATTATCCGGGCATATCGCCTATATCGTCCGCACGCACGACTGACGGAGAGTGACCCGATGGCCAGCGAGGCCCCGACCCTCACCCTGACCCCGCCCGAGCCGGTGACGATCATCGAGCCCGCCAAGGCCGCCGGCCTCGTCCCCCTGAAGACCGAGCAGGTGACCGCGCTCGAACAGCGCGTCGACGCCTTCGTCGAGGATCTCGTCGCGCAGGACGCGAACAGCCCCGAGTTCGGCAAGAAGGTCGACCAGCTGTCGGCGCTCGGCCGCCGCGAGATCGCCGAGGCCGCGGGCCAGTCCAACCGCTTCCTCGACCGCCCGGTGCGCGCCATCGACAGCGAAACCGGCGTCGGCACCGACCTCGCCGAGCTGCGCCGCACCATCGAGGATCTCGACCCCTCGAAGCACGGCGACCTCACCGCCAAGAAGAAGCTGTTCGGCATCATCCCCTTCGGCAACAAGCTGCGGAACTACTTCGACAGCTACAAGTCGGCGCAGAGCCATATCTCGGCGATCCTCAGCCGTCTCGCCAACGGCAAGGACGAGCTGCTGATGGACAACGCCGCCATCGACGTCGAGCGCGCCAAGCTCTGGGAGACGATGGGCAAGCTCGAGCAGATGATCCACGTCTCCAAGACGCTCGACGCCAAGCTCGAGGGCAAGGCGATGGAGCTTGAGGCGAGCGATCCCGCCAAGGCCAAGGCGATCCGCGAGTCGGCGCTGTTCTACACGCGCCAGCGCACCCAGGACCTGCTGACCCAGATGGCGGTGAGCGTGCAGGGCTATCTGGCGCTCGATCTCGTCAAGAAGAACAATGTCGAGCTGGTGAAGGGCGTCGACCGCGCCTCGACGACGACGGTGGCGGCGCTGCGTACTGCTGTGACGGTCGCGCAGGCGATGACCAACCAGCGCCTCGTGCTCGATTCGATCACCGCGCTCAACACCACGACCGCGAACATGATCGATGCGACCGGCAATCTGCTGAAGACCAACACCGCGCGCATCCACGAGCAGGCGGCGTCGGCGACGGTGCCGGTCGAGACACTGAAGCGCGCCTTCCAGAACATCTACGACACGATGGACGCCATCGACACCTTCAAGCTGAAGGCGCTCGATTCGATGAAGACGACGGTCGACACCCTGTCGAGCGAAGTCGAGAAGTCGCGCGGCTACATCGCCCGTGCCGAGGGCGCGTCGCAGGCCAAGCTGTCCGGCGGCGAAACCAAGTCGCCGTTTGAGGCGATCGCGGGCTGATGCGCCGATGACCCGCGACGTCGAGGAGATGCTGGCCCGCGCCCGGGATGTGTTCGAGCGCATCCCGGTGACGCCCGAGCAGACGCAGGCGCGGCTGCGCCAGGTGCAGCGCGGGGTCGCGAGCTTCGGGCGCCGGCTGCGCCGCGCCTTTCTCGTCACCACGGCCGCGGCGATCGCGGTGGTGCTCTATGCGCTGTTCGGCGCCCCCATCGGCATCGGCGGCTTCCTGCTGTCGGTGATCCTGCTGCCGCTGATCTTCCTCGCCGCGATGCTCATTCCGGGCAAGGCGCCGCCCAAGCGCGAGCAGCTGACGGCGCTGCCGCCCGCCGCCCTGCCGCGCAGCACCGAGGTGTTCCTCGAAAGCCGCCGCCGCGCGCTGCCCGCGCTCGCCGCGCCCCAGCTCGACGCCATCGGAGCGCGGCTGGCGACGCTCGAACCGCAGCTCCAGAAGGTGCCGGCGAACGACCCGGTGGCGCAGGATCTGCAGCGCCTGCTCGGCAAGCATCTGCCCGAATTCGTCGACAGCTATGCGCAGGTACCGCCGTCGCTGCGAACCCGCGACATGGACCAGCAACTCGCCAGCAGCCTGTCGACCATCGACACCGAACTCCGCCGCGCCAGCGAGGCGCTGGCGAGCGGCGACAAGGACGCCTTCCTCACCCGCGGCCGCTTCTTGGAGACCCGCTACGGCAAGGACGCCGGGGAGGGCTGAAGCCCCCGACAGACCCTTGCGCATCCCGCGATGACGACTACCCTTCGATGCAGGATCGGATTGGATAGGACAATCGGGGGTTGATGATGGTGCCGTCTCTCTTTCGCAGGTCATGCCTTCGAGCGAGCGCGGCAATGGCCGCAATGGTGCTGCCCGCAGCGCCTACAATGCCGCAGCAGGCGGCTCCATCGACCGGGGCGGCTGCGCTTCCGCCAATGGTCGTGGAACGCTTCGAGCAGATAATTGAAATTCAGGCCGACGGATCGTCCAGCCTGACATCAACCCAGATACTCCGTCCGATGACGCCTCAGGTGGCGCAGAGCATGAGCGCGTTCCCGATCCCGGTCAGCAAGTCGCTCCAGTTGCTCGATGGTGTCGAGGGCTATGTCGAGGATGCGGCGGGTAACCGAACCCCCATCGATCCGAAAACCATCATCACACAAGCGCCGCCCTACGCAGCCGAGGCGATGACGCTTAGCGATGTTGAGTTGAAGGTCCTTCCGTTGCCCCGCGTCGAGGTCGGCGGGCGGGTCGCGCGGACCCTGCGAATGCGTCAGACGACCCCCTATTTCCCCGGCAATTACTTCTTCTCCGTCGTGGATCTGCCATGGCTCCCGCGCAAGTCAGGCACTCTCACAGTCAGCGCGCCCGCCAGCCTTCCGCTCCGGATCGAAAACGAGGGCTGGACCGAAGCCGCGCCGGAGATCGTCGATGGGCGGGCCACCCGTCGTTTTTCCCGAACTGCGGGTCCCTATGTGCCGGCGCGCAGCGACGCCGTCTCACCCATCGACTGGGCACCTCGCCTCCTCATCACCACGTTCGCCGACTGGGCTGCGCTCGCCAAGGCCTATCAGGACCGGGCCACGCCAAAGGAAGTCGCAACCCCCGAGATCGCGGCCATGGCCAGGAGCATCGTCGCGGGCGCGAAAACTGAGCGCGAGAAGGCCACGCGGATCGTCCACTGGGTCCGGGACAACATCCGCTACGTCAACATCGTGCTCGGCGAGGGTGGCTTCGTCCCCGCCGCCGCCGAAGATACGTTCGCGAAGCGATTTGGCGACTGCAAGGGTCATGTCACGCTGACCAATACCATGCTGCGATCCGTCGGCATCGACTCGACGACCGCCATCGTCAGCCTCCGCGACACCTACAGAGAACCAACGGTCGCCGCGAACATCTTCAATCACGTGATCGTGTATATTCCGACGCTCGACGCCTACGCGGATACGACAGGGCGCTTCCTTGATTTCGGTGAACTCGCCGGCGACCATCAGGGGAAGCTCGCGATCCTGACCCGAACGGGGACGACGAAGCGCCTCCCGATCGACAACGTGGAGCCCGATGGCGAAGCGCTAGTCTATGACCTGACCATCGCTCCTGACGGGACGATCTCGGGCACGAGCCGCTATGACGTAACTGGAGCCGAGCGGATCGGCATGCGCGCAAAGCTGGCGGTGCTGCCGACCATCGACCGCGCGGCCGATGTCGCCCGGGTGCTGGCGAACAACCGCTCGCCCGGCACCGGCACGATGAAGGCGACGCCCGATGGCAAGGGGATCGAGGCGAGATTCACGCTGTCGACGCCGCTGGTTCTCGACGGGCCGGGCGGCTTTGCGCTGCCCTACACCTACAGTCCCTCGACCATGCTGGGGGCCACGCGGGTCAGCCGGACCGACCCGCCTCTCGGGCCATGGCGGTGCGGCCAGTTCCGGCTCAGCGAAACGTTCCGGCTGCGCTTCCCCGACACCGT
>JADCGM010000192.1 GCA_020249025.1 Alphaproteobacteria bacterium | reverse complement strand
TTACAACCTGATCTCCGCCCTCCACAAAAGCCTGCGCGGATCGGACGCCCAGGCGGCGCTCTACTATCTGGCGCGGATGCTGATCGCGGGCGAGGAGCCGCTTTACGTCCTGCGCCGGCTTGTGCGCTTTGCCAGCGAAGACGTCGGCCTCGCCGACCCGCAGGCGCTCGTCCAGTGCCTTGCCGCCAAGGACGCTTATGACTTCCTCGGCAGTCCCGAAGGCGAACTGGCCATCGTGCAGGCCTGCCTCTACCTCGCGACCGCGCCCAAATCGAATGCCGCCTATTCGGCGCAGAAGGCGGCCTGGCGGAGCGCGAAGGAAACCGGCTCGCTGATGCCGCCGATGAACATCGTCAATGCGCCGACGAAGCTGATGAAGACCCTCGGCTATGGCGAGGGCTACGCCTACGACCACGACGCCGCCGACGGCTTCTCGGGCGCCAACTACTGGCCCGAGGAGATGCGCCCGCAGACCTTCTACACCCCGACCGAGCGCGGCTTCGAGAAGCGGGTGGCCGAGCGGCTGGCCTATTGGGACGAGCTGCGCAAGGCCCGGCGGGGATGATGCGCTGGAACGACGTCGTCGCGCTGGCGCTCCGCCTGCCGGGCGTGGTCGAGTCCACCTCCTATGGCCGGCCGGCGGTGAAGGTTCGCGACAAGCTGCTGGCCGCCGCGGGCCGCGATGCGGATCATTTCGTGCTTCATGCGACCGTCGACGAGATCGAGGTGCTGATCGAGACGGAGCCGGCCGCCTTCTACCAGACCGATCACTACCGCGGCTGGCCCGCCGTGCTTGTCCGCTACGCCGAGGCCGATCCCGAGCGCATTACGGCGCTCATCGTGCGCGAGTGGGAACGCCGGGCCTCGCGCACGCAGCGTGCGGCACACCTCGGGTGACGCCCTTCACCCGCTTTATCGCCTTCGACTGGACCGGTGCGCGCGGGGAGCGGCATCGGGCGATCCAGGGGGCGGAGGCGGACGCCGGGGACGGCGCGCCGCGGCTGCTGCGGCCCGGGCATCGCTGGTCGCGGGGCGAGGTGCTGGCGTTCGTGCGCGAGGTGGCGGCGTCGGGCGAGCGCGCGCTGATCGGGATCGACTGTTCGTTCAGCCTGCCCTTCGTCGACCGCGACGCCTATTTTCCGGGCGATACCGAGCCTGCGGGTCCGAGGGCGCTGTGGGCGGAGATCGATGCGGTCTGTGCGGGCGAGCCCGATCTCGCCGGGCACGCCTATGTCGAGGCGCGGCGGCGGCATTTCTGGACGGGAGCGGCGGATGGGGCGCAGAAGCCGTTCGCGCGGCTCCGCGTCGCGGAGGCGATCCACCGCGAGCGGCGAATGGGCAATCCGGCGTCGCCCTATGTGCTGGTCGGGGCGAGTCAGGTCGGCAAGGCGACGCTGGCGGGGATGCGGTTGCTGCGCCGGCTGGCGGACGCGATGCCGGTGTGGCCGTTCGATCCCTGCCCCAAGCGCGGGGCCTGCCTTGTCGAGATCTATTGCCAGACCTTCGCCTTGGACGGCGGCTTTCGCGGCAAGCTGCGGACGAAGGCGGCGCTCAACGCGGCGCTGGCGCAGCTGGGGTCCGATCTGGTCAGCGCGGAGGTGCCGGAGCAGTTCGACGATCATGTCGGCGATGCGCTGATCTCGGCGGCGGGCCTGCGGCGGGTGGCGGCGATCCCGGCCTATTGGGCGCCGCCCGCGATGAGCGAAGCCGTGCGGCGAAGCGAGGGCTGGACCTTCGGAATCCTCTAGCGCGCCGCTTCACTAGCCGCCGGGCCGCCAAGGCCCTATGAGGCTCCCATGCCGAACATTCTTCTCGTCATGGCGGGCGGCGCGCTCGGCGCGGGGCTGCGCTACCTCGTCGGGCTCGGCGCGCTGCGGCTGTTCGGGCCGGGCTTTCCCTGGGGTACCTGGGCGGTCAACATCGTCGGCGGGCTGGCGATGGGACTGCTTGCTGGCTGGCTGGCGCTGCGTGGCGAGGCCGGGGACGAGCCGCTGCGGCTGCTGCTCGGCGTCGGCGTGCTGGGCGGCTTCACCACCTTTTCCGCCTTCTCGCTGGAGATGTTCAACATGCTCGCGCGCGGGGAGAGCGTGCTCGCGCTTGCCTATGCGATATCGTCGGTTGCAGGCTCGGTGATCGCACTGTGGACCGGCGTCTGGCTCGTCAGGAGCTTCGCATGAGCGCCGAGGTCCGCCAGTTCACCGTCGCCGCCGACGACGACGGCATCCGCCTCGACCGCTGGTTCAAGCGCCACCTGCCCGAGGTCAGCTTCAACACCGTGTCGCGCTGGGCGCGCACCGGGCAGCTGCGGGTCGACGGCAAGCGTGCGACGCCCGGTGACCGGCTGGAGACCGGGCAGCAGCTGCGCGTGCCGCCCGCGGAGGCCGCGGCCCCCACGACGATGGCCGCCGAGCGTCCGCGACGCGAGCTGAGCGAGGACGAGATCGCGTTCGCGCGCAGCCTTGTCATCCACATGGACGCGCAGGCGATCGTCATCGCCAAGCCGCCGGGCCTGGCGACACAGGGCGGGACGGCGACGACCGAGCATGTCGACGGTCTGCTCGACGCACTGCAATACGACCTGCCGAGCCGTCCGAAGCTTGTCCACCGGCTCGACAAGGACACCTCGGGGGTGCTGCTGCTCGCGCGGACGACACGCGCCGCCGCCTTCTTCTCCAAGGCGTTCCAGGGCCGCACCGCGCGCAAGGTCTATTGGGCGCTGGTGATGGGCTCGCCGAGCCCGGAGAACGGCCTCATCGACGCGCCACTCGCCAAGCAGCCGGGCACCGGTGGCGAGAAGATGCATGTCGACAAGGAGACCGGTCAGGCCGCGAAGAGCCGCTACCGGACGGTCGAGCATGCAGGCAACCGCGCCGCCTGGCTTGAGCTGCAGCCGCTGACCGGGCGCACCCATCAGCTCCGCGTCCACTGCGCCGCCATCGGCCATCCGATCGTCGGCGACGGCAAGTACGGCGGGCGCGACGCGTTCCTGACCGGCGGCGTTAGCCGCAAGATGCACCTGCACGCCCGCCGGCTCGTCATCGAGCATCCCGACGGCGGCATCCTCGATGTCAGCGCCGAGCCGCCCGCGCACATCGCCGAAAGCTTCGCGATGCTCGGCTTCGACCTGGCGAGCGGCGACCTGCCGCTCGACGAGGTGAAGTTCCGCGATACCCCCGAAGGCAAGCAGAAGCTCGCCGCGGCGGAGGCCAAGGCGCGCCGCAAGGCGCGCAAGGGCGAGCGCCGCTCGCGGGGGCGGCCCAAGGGCTGATGCACCCCAATCGCGCCTTCGCCTGGGAGGAGCGCGACGCGCTGCTCGCGTTCATTGCGGAGGTCTCCTTCGCACATGTCTTCGCGCAGACACCCGAAGGGCCGATGGTCGCGCATGTGCCGCTGTTCGTGACGGAGACGGGCGCGCTGCGCTTTCACCTCTCGCGCGGCAACCGGCTGACGCCGCACCTCGCCGGGCTGACCGCGCTCGCCAGCATCGGCGGGCCGGACGCCTATGTCAGTCCGGACTGGTATGCCGACCGGCGCGATCAGGTGCCGACGTGGAACTACCTCGCTGTCGAGGCGCAGGGGCCGGTGCGGGCGCTGAGCGACTCGGAGCTGGTCGATCTGCTCGACCGGGTGTCGATGGCGCATGAGGCGCGGATTGCGGACAAGACGCCGTGGACACGCGCCAAAATGACGCCCGGCCGCTTCGAAGCGATGTGCAGGGCGATTACGGGCTTCGAGCTCATGCCAGCGGAGCTGCGCGGGACGAAGAAGCTCGGGCAGAACAAGCGCGCCGAGGATCGCGCCGCGGTCGCCAGCGCGCTTGGCGCGCATCCGGTGGGCCGGCTGATGGAGGACGAGCGATGACTCTGCGGCTCGCGGTATTCGACTGCGACGGGACCCTCGTCGACAGCCAGGCCAACATCATCCGCGCGATGGAGGAAACCTTCGAGCGCCACCGGCTCGATCCACCCGACCGTCATGCGACGCGCCGCATCACCGGCCTGTCGCTGCTGGAGGCGATGCAGGTGCTGATGCCCGATGCCGATGCGCCGCTGCACCTCAGCCTTGCCGAGGATTACAAGCTCGCCTTCCAGCGGCTGCGGCTGCGCGGCGAGCTGGCCGACGAG
>JADCGM010000191.1 GCA_020249025.1 Alphaproteobacteria bacterium | reverse complement strand
CTTCGTCGCGGGTGACGGCGACGCCGGTGACGTCATGGCCGAGGTCGCGGACGATCGATTCGATGTCCATGGCGATGATCGGCTCGTCCTCGATGATGAGAACGCGGGTCGCGGTCTGCCGCTCGATCTCGGCGAGCGCCTCGTTGACGAGGCTGGTCACATCCTGCGGCGACGCCTCGATGAGATAGGCGGTGTCCTCGTTGGTGAAGCCCTCCATCGCGGTCAGCAGCAGCGCCTGGCGGGACAGCGGCGTGATCGCGGCGAGGCGATTCTGGGCGATGCGCTCGAAGTCGCTCGCGGAGCCATTGTCCTCGTCGGGAACGTCGAGGTTCGCCGACGACCAGATGGCGTGAAAGGTCTTGTAGAGGCCGAGGCGCGCATCGACGTCGCGCGGAAAATCGTCGGGGGCGCTGACGATCGCCTCCAGCGCGGCGCGGACGAAGGCGTCGCCATGGCTCTGGCTGCCGGTCAATGCGCGGGCGTAACGGCGCAGATACGGCAGATGGGGGGCAATCTCGGTGGCGAGCGACATGCGGGTGACTCCCAAATGCGTGGACGCGCCCCCCGACGCGGAGGGCGCGGACATGGAACGCGGCACACGGCCCCGTCAACCCCCGCGCCCAAACCCCCGGAAGACACCCCGGCCCGGCGCGACGACGGGACCAATCGCCAACCGGAACCGCCCATCCGATTTTTTGTTTCCTGCTTCGCCCGACCGTCGCTAAAGCGCGCCCGACTCCGCAAGGTGCGGCAGCAGGGCCTTCCCCCATCAGGAGAGCCGCTCGCCGGACCGATGTAATGAACAGGCGTATCGAGACCCCAGCATGGCGCGCGAACCCGACCGACCGCCAGTTCCTCAGCCCGAGGAGGCCGACGATCGCAGCGATCGGGTGGGCGAGTCGCTGCGCCAGATCTTCGGCGACGCGGTCGTCGAAGGCGTTCCCGACGACATGCTGGACCTTCTCAAGAAGCTCGACTGACGCGGCGGTTTGGCGCTCCGCCCCCCGGCGGGCTATGGCTGGCCCATGGCCACGGTGAAGCGTCTCGCCACGGGTCCCCTCCGCCGCCAGGGTTGGCGGCGGGTGCGCAGCTGGCCGCTGTCGGCGCAGGTGATGCTGGCGCTCGCCTTCTCGCTGCTGCCGCTCGGCGTGCTGGCGCTGCTGGCCGGCCTCGACAATTACCGCGATGTCCGCGCCAGCCAGTCGGCGCTGGCGCAGGTGCGGCTGGAGACGGTGCGCCGCGCGGTCGAGGCGCGGCTCGACCAGAATTTCGCGACGCTGCAGGTCGTGCTGATCGGCAATGCGTCGACTCCGGAGGGGCGCGCCGACTGCGACCGGCAGCTGACCGAAATCGCCAGCGCCTCGAACGATATCTCGGCCATCGTCCGGGTCGACGCGGGCGGGCGCCTGCTCTGCGCCTCGTCCGGCAGTCGGATGCCCGGCATCGCCCCGACCGCGCTCACCGCCTCGCGCCAGCTCGCCTGGGGCCGCTTCGCGCGTGCGCTGGCGATTGACGAGACGACCCGTGAACGCGATCTGCTTCTGACAGCGCGCGATGTCGGCGCCGGCGGCTCGGGCGATGTCGCGATCGCGCGGCTCGGCCGGGGCGCGGTGGCCAACCTGCTGCGTCGCAACGACCTCCAGCCCGACGAACGCATCGAGCTGCGCCGTTTCGGCGAAACGCTGGCGGTCTGGGGGCCTGATGTCCGCTTCACCGCCCCCGACAGTCCGGTCGAGCCCGGCCGCTTCGTCGCTGTCGACGGGTCCGACGGCGAGGACTGGCGGATGGGGGTCGCACCGATCGGCGTCGACGGCGTCGAGCTGGCGCTGGCCAAGCCGGCGGCGCGGATCACGCCGATGCAGGTGCTGTCGATCGCGCTGCCGGCGCTGATGTGGATGGCGGCGGTTGTCATCGGCTGGCTCACCATCGGTGCGCTCGTCGTCGATCCGCTGCTAGCGATGCGCAGCGTCGTCGACCGCTACGGCCGCGGCGATTCGAGCCAGCGCGTCGGCGGGCGCTTCACCAATCAGGAAATGGCGCTGCTCGGCTCCGCCTTCGACCGCATGGCCGACGACATCGGCCAGCACGAGGCCGAGCTGCGCGAGGCGCTGGCCACGCAGAAGAAGCTCACCCGCGAGGTTCATCACCGGGTGAAGAACAACCTCCAGATCGTCGCCAGCCTCCTGAGCCTGCAATCGCGCGACGCGCCCAATCCGGAGGTCGCCTACGCCTATGCGACGATCCAGAAGCGGGTGAATGCGCTGGCGCTCGTCCACCGCTGGCTGTTCCACGACGAGGCGATGCGCGGCGTCGATCTGCGCAGCCTTGCGCAGGACCTGTGCGCCGGTCTGGAACAGAGCGTGTCGGCCTCGGAAGGGGCACAGATCACCATCGCCAGCGATGTCGAGCGGCTCTACGTCGGGCAGGACACCGCGGTCCCGCTCGCCTTCCTCATCACCGAGCTTGTGACCTCTGCGGCGCGCCGCGCCCAGGGGCTGCCGCTGCCCGTTCGGGTCGCGGCGCGTGCGCGCGAGGGCCGCGCGACCCTTATCGTCGAGGCGCCGAGCTTCCGTGGCGAGGACAGCTATGCGACCGGCGCCGAGCCGGCGGCGCGGATCGTTCAGGGCATGGCGCGGCAGATGCGCTCCAAGCTCGTCTTCGACGCCGAGCGCGGCGCCTACCACATCGATTTCCCGCTCGCCGGCTGACCGCCGCGTATCGCTGCTGCTGCAGTGCAGCAAGAAGCGTGCTTGAATAAAGTAAGCATGCGTATTATCTGCCGGCTTATGTCGGAAGATACGGTCGGATTCCTGTTGTCGGACGCGGCGCGGCTGGTGCGGCGCAGCTTCGACGCCCGCGCGCGGGCCACGGGCGTGACGAAAGCGCAGTGGCAGGTGCTGCTGGTGCTGTCGCGCAGCGAGGGCATCAACCAAGCCGGGCTCGCCGACCGGCTCGAGGTCGAGAACATCACGCTGTGCCGGATGGTCGACCGGCTTCAGGACGCGGGGCTCGTCGAGCGCCGGCCCGATCCGGCCGACCGCCGCGCCTGGCGGCTGTTCCTGACGCCCGCCGCCCACCCGATGATCGCGAGCATGCGCGGCCTCGGCAGCGAGGTGATCGGCGAGGCGCTCGCCGGCTTCAGCGCCGACGAGCAGGCGCAGCTCCGAACCATGCTGGAGCGCGTCCGCAGCAATCTTTCCACCCGCTCGCCCGAGGCGGCGCGGGGCTGACGAGGTGACCATGACCGAGATGCGCAAGATCGATACCGCCGGCGCGGTCGCCCTCGATGACGGGGCTGGCCGCCGCCGCTGGCTGCGCCCGGTGATGATGGGCATCGTGCCGTTGCTGCTGCTGATCGGCGGCGGCTGGATGTGGTGGTCGGGCCACGGCCGCGTGTCGACCGACAACGCCTATGTCCAGCAGGACATGGTGTCGGTGAGCGCCGACGTGACCGGCCGCCTCGTCGAGGTGGCGGTGCGCGAGAACCAGCGCGTCCGCCGCGGCGACCTGCTCTTCCGCATCGATGCCGACCCCTATCGGATCGCCCTCCAGCAGGCCGACGCCGCGGTCGCCTCGGCGCGGCTGCAGGTCGCGCAGCTGCGCACGGGCGTCACGACCGAGACCGTCGGCATCCGCGACGCCGAGGAGGAGGTCCGCTTCGCCCAGACCGACCTCCGGCGGCAACAGGAGCTTCTCGACAAGGGCTTCACCACCCGCGCCCGCTATGACGAGGCGCGCCATGCGGTCGAGCAGGCGCGTAATGCCGTCGCCGAAGCGCGCGCCAAGTCGGCGAACGCCGCCGCCGCAGTCGGCCCCTACAGCGGCCCGGTCGACCGGCACCCGCTGGTGCAGTCGGCGCTGGCGCAGCGCGCCAAGGCGGCGCTCGACCTGCAGCGCACTGAGGTGCGCGCGCCGGTCGACGGCATCGTGGCGCAGACCGACCGGCTCCAGACCGGCAACATCGCCGCGACCGGCATTCCGCTCGTCAGCATCGTTCGCACCGACTCGCCCGCGTTCGTGGAAGCGAACTTCAAGGAAACCGACCTCGACGAGATGCGCATCGGCCAGCCCGCGAGCGTGAAGCTCGACGCCTATCCCGGCGTGACCCTGAAGGCGCGGGTCGCCAGCCTCGGCGCCGGAACCGGCTCGGAGTTCTCGGTGCTGCCGGCGCAGAATGCCAGCGGCAACTGGGTGAAGGTGACCCAGCGCGTACCGGTGCGGCTGACGCTCACCGACGCGCCCAAGGACGTCACCCTTATCGCCGGCTTGAGCGCCAAGGTGACGGTGGAAACGGAGTGAGGCGCGGCCCCGCCGTGTCCGGCTGATCCATGGCCACGCTTGCCGCCCCCACCGCTCCCGCCGGTCCGCGCGCCGCGCCCAATCTCGCGCTCGTCACCGTCTCGGTGATGCTCGCGACGATCATGCAGGTGCTCGATTCGACGATCGCCAACGTGGCGCTGCCGCACATGCAGGCCTCGCTCGGCGCGGCGCGGGACACCATCACCTGGGTGCTGACGAGCTACATCGTCGCCTCGGCCGTGGCGCTGCCGATCACCGGCTGGCTGTCCGACCGGATCGGGCGGCGGCGACTGTTCCTGTGGGCGATCGGCGGGTTCGTCGTGACCTCGATGCTGTGCGGCATCGCGCAGAACCTCACGCAGATGGTCGCCTTCCGCGTGCTGCAGGGCATCGCCGGCGCGTTCCTCGTGCCGCTGAGCCAGGCGGCGATGCTCGACGTCTATCCCAAGGAACGCCACCCGCAGGCGATGGCGCTGTGGGGCATGGGCATCATGCTGGGGCCGATCATGGGGCCGGTGCTCGGCGGCTGGCTGACCGAGAATTTCGACTGGCGCTGGGTGTTCTACGTCAACCTTCCGGTCGGCATCCTCGCCTTCGCAGGCGTCGCCGCGAGCCTCGACGAATCCCCGACCACCGAGCGCAAGCTCGACATGATCGGCTTCGGCCTGCTGGCGATCGGCGTCACAGCGCTCCAGCTCATGCTCGACCGCGGCGAACGGCTCGACTGGTTCGGATCGCCCGAGGTCG
>JADCGM010000190.1 GCA_020249025.1 Alphaproteobacteria bacterium | reverse complement strand
TCGGGGCTGTCGTAGCTGAGGCCGTCGAACAGCCAGGTCCGGATCAGGCGGGCGCGGTTGGGGGCGCGCTTCATGATGAGCTCGGGCGCGTAGCGATAGGCGACCGCGCTTTCGGCAAAGTCGTCGCCGAGGTTGCTGCGCGCATATTGCGAGACCGAGCTGGTGGCGCGGCCGGTGGTGCGGCGGAAGGCCTCGTCGGCGACCGTCGCCTGCATCCACAGCCGGTCGGCGGGGATCAGCTGGCGCTGGTGGCGGAAGAAGTCGTGGGCGAGCTCATGGAAGATCGCGGCGCGGCGGGTGTGCTGCGGGAAGCTCGCCCAGGCGCCGGTGGCGCGGATGCCGACCTTCGCCGACGCATCGCTGATCGCCACGACGGTTCCCGTCGCACCGGGGAGCATCCGAGCGATGTCGCCGTCCTTCGCCGCGAGCAGCAGCGGGCGATAGGCCTGCTGGTAGAAGGGCAGCACGCCGTCCGGCATGTCCTCGAAGGCGAGGATGAGGTCGGCGAGCTCGTCGGCCGACCAGCGGCGCGCGCTGCGGTCCGACAGGTAGGACGCGTTGTAGCGGTAGTGAACGTAGAGATAGAGGATGCGCAGGCCCTGCGGCTGGCCGAACAGGCGGTTCATCACGCAGTAGACGCTCGGGCAATCGCCGGCGACGCGGCGGAGCTCGGCGGCGGGGACCTCGCTCGTCAGCTCGTCGAGCGCATCGACGAGGACGCGGGGGCGCTGGACGAGCCGGAGGCCGGCGATCTGCTTCGACGACGGCTCCGAATAGCGCTCGAGCACCGCCAGCGCCTGCGCCGCGGCGGCATCGACCTGGCTGGCGGGGACAAGGCACTGCGCCGTGCCCGCCCAGTAGGTCTCGACGGTCGGCGGGAGGAGCCGGCTCTCGGGGAGCGCGGCGGACGCCGGGCTGACCAGCGCCTGCACATCGCGCGCCTCGGGGCCGCCGGCGCGGCCCGAGCAGGCGGCGAGCGCCAGCAGCCCGAGCGCGCACGCCATCCGGCGAAGGGCGACGCCTGCGCGGCTCACGCGGTTGTCGGCAGCTCCTGCGACGTCGGTTCCCCTGCGCAGCCGGGCCGCCCCATGCCGTCCGCCGAGCCGCGTCCAGCATGCGCCCAAGCGCCGGGCGAGCGCAAGCGCCGCGGCGGCGAGGCCCGCGCCGCGCTTCACGGACGGGCCGCCGCCGTCCCGTCAGGGCCCGCCAGCGCCCCGATGCAGCCGGACAGGTCCCGGATCATGCCGAGCCCGAGCGGGGTGATCGCGACCGGGGCGTCGCGCCGGTCGCCGGCCGAGGCCGTCCGCATGGCCAGGCCGGCGCGGACGAGCGCGGCGACGCTCCGGTACGCCGAGGGCTTGGGAACCCGCAGCTGGGACGCGACATCGCGGAGCTGCACCGGGCTGTCCGCCGACGCGAGACAGACGAGCACGCTCATCTGCCGGCCGGTCATGCGGGGACCGAGCAGCCTGCCCATCTCGAGCAGCGGCCGGACCGCCGCATGCGGCAGCAGCTGCGCGGCGGGGGCGACGGCCGTCATGGCGCGACGGCCATGGCGGGAACGACCTTGGCATTCACAAGGACGATCGGCTGGTGCCATGCAATGCTGGCGAACATTCAACGTTCTCCTCCGGCGTTCTGCCGGCCCCGATGACGACCTGTCGATCCGCGACGCGACACATGCGGCAGCCCCATCCGGCGGATCCGCAGCGGACCGCCGGCAGCCGACCCCTCGACCGATTGCTTCAGACCTGATGTTGTTGAGGAACATTACGCCGTTTCGGCGAAACAGCGGACCCGAGAAGCATCCATTTCGGCGGCATCGATCCGGGTCGGACCCCACCGATCATGTCGCAGCAGAAACACCGGATTTGCAGCGATTTCAGTCAGGGATCGTTGGCTGATCCGGCCTGTCCGGCCGTCAGTCCTGCGGCACTTGCACCAGAATGGCGCAATCTGCGCTCAGGCAAGTACATCCGTACTGGAATGCGCGTTAACCGTGAGGTCACCTTTCCGCGGACCGGATGGGGCGCGCCGCGCGGCCGATCAGCGCCCTCGTTCAGCCGGAGCGTCAGCTGAACCGCGCCAGCAGCGCAGGATCCCGGACGCGCCCGTCAAAGCCGCCCGACGCGCGGCGGCGGTAGAGTTCGCGGTCGGCGGGCTCGACGGAGGACGAGTCCTTGTCCCAGTCGACCTCGACGAGGACGGCGTGGGGATCATAGGCGAAGGCAGCCCCTGCCAGCGCCAGCACCGTCAGCTCCGCATCGCCATAGTGGCGCGCATAGCCGGGGTGGAAGAGCCCGCCATCGTAGAACGGGGCCGCCCAGTCCCGACGGACGAGCCCGAAGGCGGCCAGCTGGCCCTGCCACTTGCCGTCGTTGAAGGCGAACAGTCCGGCGCCGGCGCGGGTGAGCGCCGCCAGCGCAGTCGCCAGCCAGTTGCGGCCGGCGAAGGCGTCCTGCGCCAGATAGGCGACATGCGGCGCGTCGCTGGCCGCGAAGACGCGGTTGACGACCGTGACGAAGCCGGCGCGGCTGTCGTCGTAGACGCCGAGGAGCAACCCGCCGCACCCGGCCCGCCCCGCAAGCTGGTTCGCAGCGCGCTGGGCGGCGCGGGCGTCGATGAAGGGCATCACGACGAGCGGGCCGCCGCCCGTCCCGATCCGCGCCGGCAGGGACGACAGCGAGGTCAGCTCGACGCGCAGCACTAGCAGAAGGCCACCTTGGTCGGGGTGACGGCGGCGAGATACTTCTGGCACCACTCCCGTCCGTGGGTCTGGAGGAAATAGAGCGAGCGGTAGTTGACCCAGCAGGCCGCGAGCCAGGGTGATTTCGTGCTGTGCGCCACGTCGCGCATCTCGCGCAGAAGCTTCAGATGGACGTTGAACTCGGTCTCCCGCGCCGGGAGCGGGACCTTGTAGGCCTTCAGCTCCTTGCCGGCGGTGCGCAGGAACAGCGGGAACAGCCGCTCGACGATGAACGGGACATAGGTCGAGCCGCCGTGGAGACCGCGGGCATCGGCTCCCGTCGAGTGAAGGAGCCGCCGCATCGACGGATCGAGCCCGCGGTCGGCCGCGTCGACGATGCTCCGGACGAACGGCAGATAGAGCGCCCAGAAGCGCGGCGAGCCAACGAAATAGTTGGCGGCGCTGAAGGCCGACGACGGCATCAGCTTCGACAGTTCGGCAACAGGGATCTTGGCGGCCTTGAACACCGCCTCGCAGACCTCGAGGAAGCGCGGGTGCGCGGTTTCGCCCTGCATCCAGAGATTGTGGTAGAGCGCCTCATTGTGCGGATGCGGGTTGCAGAAGAAGACATCGGTGCCCGGATTGGCGGCGATGACGTCGAGCAGCGCACGGCCGGTCAGCCCGGTTTTCTCGCCGTAGCGCCAGGACAGCGCGCCCCACATCGCCGCGCCGTCGGTCTGCTTGCCGGCCGCGAGACGCTCGAACACATCGAACTCGAACAACCCGTTCTTCACGCCGCTGTTGTCGAAGGGGATGAAGTCCCGGTCGAGCAGGTCGCGCTGCCAGGGCTCGAAATAGATCTGGAAGATGCGCGTCGCAGCCTTGCCCGCGGCGGACCCGGTCGGTCGGGCGGGCGGGCGCGCCGCCTTTCTGAGCACGGCCGCGCTTGTCGTACGGGCCGAGGAAGCCGCCGGACGGGCCTTTGCCTTCGACGCGGGCTTCGACCGGGCCTTGGGCTTGGCTTTTGCAGCCGGCTTCGCGGCATCGGCAATGTCGTTTGCTGCCGCGAGGCGGATCAGCCCCGGCTCAGCGGACTTCTTGGGCGCGGCTGCTGCCGGGGACGCCTTCGCAGCCGCCCTGCCCTTCTTCTTTTTCCGGATCTCGGCGACCGGCGCCATGGCAGCCGCCCGACCGCTCCCCTTCGTCTTCTTCGCCAAGGATGTCCCCCTTCGCCCCCTACAGAACCGTCGATCGCAGGGACGCCCGATGCGCGCACATTGGCATGACTGACGGCACAGTTGAAGGGGACGCGCTCGACGGCATCCCCTCAGCGGCGGGCATCCGACCTCGCTCGCAGCAGCGTCCCGAACAGCAGCACAGCAATGAACGGAAAGAGATAGGCGACGGCGATCTGCTCGTAGAGCACGGACGTGTGGCACTCAAAGCGGACGAACCAGCCCGGCTTCATCGTCGTTGCGGTCGTCTTGTCGATGACCGAGTCCGGCAGGCATCGCGCCGCCGGCCCGGCCTTCAGCCGCGCCTCCCAGCCGACCGCGGCCTCACGCGTTGCAAACAGCGGACTCGTCGCATGAAAATCATGCTTGTTGACGATGACGATCGACGCGAGCGTTCCGACGACGAGCGCGACACGCAAGGGCCAGAGCAGCCGCTCCAGCCATATCCGCCATGGGCTCGCTGTGCGGATCCGGGTCACCGCGTTCCGTAATTCGTATCGACCCAGTTGCGGTATTCGCCGCTGATGACGGCGCGCCACCAGGGTTCGTTGTCGAGGTACCATTGGAGGGTTTCGGCGAAGCGGGTCTCGAAGCCGTGGGCGGCCTGGTATCCGAGTTCGGCGCGGGCCTTGGTTTCGTCGATCGCATAGCGGCGGTCGTGACCGGGACGGTCGGTGACATAGGTCTTGAGGCTGGCGGTCGCCGCGCCCCGGGCCGCCGGCGCGTCGGGGAAGCGCGCGGCGAGCTGCGGATCGCGGGAAAAGGCGGCATCGACGCTCTGGCAGATGGTGTCGATGACCGTCATGTTCGGCAGCTCGGCGCCGCCGCCGATGTTGTAGGTCTCCCCGACCCGGCCCTTCTCGATCGTCAGCTCGATGCCGCGGCAGTGATCGTCGACATAGAGCCAGTCGCGCACCTGCATGCCGTCGCCGTAGATCGGCAGCGCCCGCCCGTGCAGCGCGTTGATCAGGAAGAGCGGGATCAGCTTTTCCGGGAATTGATGGGGCCCGTAGTTGTTCGAGCAGTTCGAGGTCGTCGTCTGCAGCCCGTAGGTGTGCGTGTAGGCGCGCACGAGATGGTCGGACGCCGCCTTCGATGCCGAATAGGGCGAGTTGGGCTGATAGGGCGTCATCTCGGTAAAGGCCGGGTCATGCGGCCCGAGGCTGCCGTAGACCTCGTCGGTCGAGACATGGTGAAAGCGGTGCGGCTGGCCCGTGCCGCTGTCGAGCCAGACCTTCTTGGCCGCCTTCAGCAGGCTGTGCGTGCCGATGACGTTGGTGTCGATGAAGGCGTCCGGCCCGTGGATCGAGCGGTCGACATGGCTTTCGGCGGCAAAGTGCACGAGCGTGTCGATCCCGCGCCCGGCGAGGAGGCTCACGACAAGGTCATGGTCGCGGATGTCGCCGTGGACGAAGTCGACGTCCGCGACGCCATCCAGATTGGCGCGGTTGCCGGCATAGGTCAGCGCATCAAGCACCACGAGGGTGTCGTCGGCATGGTGCGCCCGCCAGTGGCGCACGAAGTTGGCGCCGATGAAGCCGGCGCCGCCGGTGACGAGAAGCTTGCTCATGATCGGGTCCCGTTGGTCGGGGCAGCGCGCAGCGCCGCCAGCTCGTGAAGCGCCGCGCGCAGCTCGGCGCGCCAGTGGGCGGCCGGGGTGCCGAGCGCGGCATAGGTGTCGGTCTTGTCGAGGACGCTGTAGGCCGGGCGCCGGGCCGGCGTCGGATAGTCGGCGGTGCGGATCGGCGCGACGGGAATCGCGCGCGCCAGCAGCCCGAGCGCCAGCGCCTCCTCCTGGATGGCGACGGCAAAGTCGTACCAGGAGGCCGCGCCCGCATCGGTATAGTGATGAAGACCCGTCGCCCCGGCCCCGGCAAGCGACCAGATCGCGCGGGCAAGGCTGGCGGCATGGGTCGGCGTGCCGATCTGGTCACCCACCACCCGCAGCGCCGGCTGGCTCGCCATCAGCCGCAGCATCGTCAGCATGAAGTTGGCGCCCGAGGCCGCATAGACCCACGCGGTGCGGACGATCAGCGCCTCGGGCAGCGCCGCCTGCACCGCCGCCTCGCCTGCCGCCTTCGAGGCGCCATAGACGCCCAGCGGCGCGACCGGCTGGCCGGGCAGATAGGGCGAGGACTGCGTGCCGTCGAAGACGAAGTCGGTCGAGACATGGACGAGGCGGACGCCACGGGCCGCGCAGAGCCGCGCCAGCAGGCCGGGGGCGTCGCGGTTGATGCGGAAGGCCGCATCAGCCTCGCTCTCGGCCTTGTCGACCGCCGTATAGGCCGCGGCGTTGACGACGAGATCCGGCGCATGGGCGTCGAGCACCCCGATCCACGCAGCCTCGTCGGCGATGTCGAGGTCGGCGCGCGTCAGCCCGACCGCCTCGATGCCGGCCGCCGCCGCCGAGGCCAGCAGCGCCCGGCCGAGCTGGCCCCCCGCGCCGGTGACCAGCGCCGTCACGCAAACACCTCGGCATCGGCAAACAGCGGCGCGACCGCGTCCTTGCCCGACAGCTGCGGCGCCATCCCGATGTCGGGCCAGGCGACGCCGATCGTCGGATCGTCCCAGCGGATCGCACGCTCGGCCGCCGGCGCATAGGGCCGCGTGCACTTGTAGAGGAAGTCGGTGCCGTCCTCGAGCGTCACGAAGCCGTGCGCAAAGCCTTCGGGCACCCAGAGCATGCGCTTGTTGGCGGCCGACAGCTCATAGCCGACCCACTGCCCAAAGGTCGGGGACGCGCGCCGGATGTCCACCGCCACGTCAAAGACGCTGCCCGCCGTCACCCGCACCAGCTTGCCCTGGACCGCGTCGCCCAGCTGGTAGTGAAGACCGCGCAGCACGCCCTTCGACGAGCGGCTGTGGTTGTCCTGCACAAAGCGCATCCCGAGACCGGCCTCGGCCCAGGCACGCGCGTTCCAGGTCTCCATGAAGAAGCCGCGCTCGTCGCCGAAGACGCGCGGCTCGATGAGCTTCACGTCCGGAATGGCCGTGTCGATGATCTGCATGACGAGAGACGCGCCTCCGTGACGACAGCAAGCTTTTCCGGGAGAGCAGCCGGACTACTCGGCCGCAACCGACAAGGGCGAACGCGCAGACGCCGGGTGCCTGAGCTGGTCCATCAGATATCGCCCATAGCCCGACTTCAGCAGCGGCGCCGCCAGCCGCTCGAGCTGCGCATCGTCGATGAAGCCCTGCCGCCACGCAATCTCCTCAGGGCAGCAGATCTTCAGCCCCTGCCGCTCCTCGACAATCCGCACATAGGTCGCCGCATCAAGCAGCGAGCCGTGCGTGCCGGTATCAAGCCAGGCATAGCCGCGCCCCATCAGCTCGACGTTGAGGTCCCCCGCCTCCAGATACAGGCGGTTGAGATCGGTGATCTCAAGCTCGCCGCGCGCCGACGGCTTGACCGCCTTCGCATAATCCACCGCCCGGCCGTCGTAGAAATAAAGACCGGTCACCGCATAGTTCGACTTCGGCTGCGCCGGCTTCTCCTC
>JADCGM010000019.1 GCA_020249025.1 Alphaproteobacteria bacterium | reverse complement strand
CCCTGATCGCCGCCTACCGCGCCGCGGTCTGAACCGCGTCCGGCGACAGCGTATCGAGGAAGGCGACGAGGTCGCGGCGCTCGGGCGCGGTCAATGGCGTGCGGGCGGGGACGCCGCGGCGCTGGACGCTATGGTCGGCATAGTGAGCGACGACAGCCGCCAGCGTCGGCAGCGATCCGTCGTGCATATATGGCGCGCGGGCCGCCAGATGCCGCAGCGTCGGCGTCTTGAAGCGCGTGCCCTGACCGCGGTCGGCCAACCCGATGTCGTGCAGGCGGTTGTCGGTCATCAGCGGGCCCGAATGGCACTGCGCGCAAGCGGCCTTGCCGTTGAACAGCGCAAATCCGCGCTGCTCCGACGCGGTCAGCGCGGCCACGTCGCCCGCGGCGAAGCGGTCGAAGCGGGTGGGCTCGGGACGGATCGTGCGCTGGTAGGCTGCGAGCGCGCGGGCGATGTTTGCGGGCGTCACCGCGGGGTCCGACGGGAAGGCGCGGGCGAAGGCGGCGCGCGTCGCGGGGTCGGCGGCCAGTTCGGCCGATAGCGCCGCCGGGTCCTGGTCCATCTCCAGCGGATTGGCGACCGGCATCAGCGCCTGCGCTTCCAGCGATTTGACCCGCCCATCCCACATCAGCCGCCGCGCCTCGCCAACCCCGATCAGCGTCGGCGTCGCCATCGCCCCAACGCGGCCGCCGGTGCCGACGGCGACGGCGCGCCCGTCCTCGAACCCTCGCGCGGGCTGGTGGCAGGACGCGCAGGCGGTGTCGTTCGCCCCCGACAGCCGGACGTCGAAGAACAGCGCGCGCCCCAGCTCGGCGCGGGCGTCGGCTGTGGGCGCGGGCGCGTCGCCCGCGTGGAAGGAGGCGAGCGGCGCGGGCCGGTAGGCATAGGTCGCGCAGGCGGCGAGCGCGGCGGCGGACGTGACCGCCGTCGCCCAGCGGCGGACGGCGGCGAAGCGGGCGGTGCGCGGTGGCATGAACTTTCCCTCTTGCGAAGTCACTGTGCGGTGACATATAAGTCACTGGCCGGTGACAAGCAAGCCGATTCGGCGGCGACCGGCGCAGGAGACCGCAGATGACTGCAGGCAATTTTTCCTTTCAGGCGCTGCTTCGCCGTCCCGGCACGCAGCGAGAGACGCTGACCAATCCGGTCACCGGCGATCGGCTGACGCTGCTCCAGTCGGCGCCGCGCGATGCCGCACCGCTGGTGTTCCGCACCGACCTTCCGCCGGGCGCGGCGGGCAGCCCGCTCCACGCGCACCCGACGATGGACGAGACGTTCGAGGTCGTGGCGGGCGAGCTGATGATGGAGATCGGCGGCAAGGATCAGTGGCGGACGCTGCGCGCCGGCGACGGGGTCGAGATCCCGGCCGGCATGCCGCACTCCTTCCGCAACGCCTCCGACGGCTGGACGAGCTTCGTTTCCACCGCGACTCGCGGCGTCGAGTTCGAACGCTTTCTGCTGTCGATGATCGGGCTCGCGGCCGAAGGACGCACCAATGCTGCCGGCATGCCGCGCAACCCGCTCGTGATGGCCCTGCTCCTCGATTACGCCGATCTCGTCGTGCCGGGCGTGCCGCTCAGCTTGCAGCGGGCGCTCGTCGGTGGGCTCGCCCGCCTCGCGCGAATGCTGGGCCTTGAGGCGCGGCTCGCGCATCACTGGATCAACGAGCGAACAGGAGCCGGCGCGTGAACGCCCGGACTGCGGCCGGCGTCGCCCTGCTCGCGCTCGGGATCGGGTTCAACATTCCCTATTCCGTGCTGGCGTCCACCTTCGACTATCCGGGCGTCCTGCGGCTGCCCGCCGGCGAGATCCTCGCCCGCTTCGCCGCCGGCGGACCCGGGCTGGTGCTGACCTGGTACGCGTTCATGCTGACCGCGCTGCTGCTGTCGGCGACCGCCGCGCTCCTCGCCGTCGCAGAGCGCAACCGGCCCTCGGCCGCGATGACCGGAACAATCGGCGTCGCCGCCGGGCTCCTGCAGGCGATCGGCCTGTCGCGCTGGGTGTTCGCGGTGCCGGCGCTGGCCGCCGCGCACGCCGATCCGGCGGCGACCGAGGCGACGCGCGCCGGCATCGAAGCCGCTTTCGCGGCGCTGCACGCCTTCGCCGGCGTCGCCATCGGCGAGCATCTCGGCCAGTTGTTGACCGCAGCGTGGGTCGTCGGCGTCGCCAGCGGCCAGCGCAGCGCGCTGCGCGGACTCGGCGTCGCAGCGGCGGCGCTGATCGTCGCCGGCACCGGGGAGGGCCTCGCGCTCGGCCTGGGGCGCGACGGCGGCCTCTTCAGCCTCGCCACGATCGCCGGCTTCCTCGTCCTCACCCTCTGGCTGCTCGGAACCGGCGCAGCGCTGCTGCACCGCCCCGCTCCCGAACCCCGCCAGGCCGCCGCCGCGCGCGCCTGACCCTTCGACCAAACCTCACACAAAGGAATATGACATGACTCTTGCCTGCACCCTCTCCCGCGCCCTCCGCATGGCCGGCGCTGTCACCGCCACGACACTGCTCGTCTGGCTCCCCGCCACATCCGCCACCGCCCAGATCGTCGACGACACGCCGGCCCCGGCCGCGCGCGACGGCCTGTCCGGCTTCCTCGCGCTCGGCGTCGCCGCAATTCCGCGGTACGAAGGCGCGAAGGACCACCGCTCCTTCCCGGCGGCGTTCGGCCAGCTTCGCTACGGCGACCGCTATGCCGAGCTGCTCGGCACCTCGCTGCGGGTCAACGTCATCGACAGCCCGCGCATCGCCGCCGGACCCGTGGTGTCGCTGACCTTCGGCCGGGGCGCCAAGGGTGTCCCGGCGCAGATCCGTGCGCTCGGCCGGATCGGCGATGCGGTGGAGGCCGGCGGCTTCGCGGCGCTGACCTTCCCCGGCGTCGCAAAGGCTGGCGATGCGCTCAGCATCACGGTCGAGGCGGTAACCGACGTCTCCGGCACGCATGACGGCACGATCGGCTCGCTCACAGCTACCTATCGCCTGCCCGTCGGCGACCGGCTGTCGCTCACAGCCGACGTCCGCATGAGCGCCGCCAGCGACGGCTATGCCCGCCGCTACTTCGGCGTCGGCGCGGCGGGGGCGACCGCCAGCGGCCTGCCCGCCTTCGCCGCGGGCGGCGGTCTGCGCGACGTCGGCGGCGGCGTCACCGCCGCCTATGCGCTCGACCGGCGCTGGTCGCTCGTCGGGTTCGCCAACTACCGGCGTATCGGCGGGGACTTCGCCGCCAGCCCCGTCGTCCGCATCGCAGGCGACCGCGACCAGATGATTGCGGGCGCGGGCGTGGGGCTGTCGTTTTGACTGCCGCGGCCCGTTGCGCGCCGGCGTGGCAGCTGTCACGGAAGGCGCACGGCAAGCTCAGAGGGGAGGCGGCACTGACCGGGGAGCGTCCGAAGCCCGCGCCGCGGCCGCGCGACCGCGATGGCACCGAAGCGCGGATCATCCAGGCGGCGGCGGCGATCATGGCGCGCGACGGCGTCGGCGCGCTCGGCGTCAACACCGTCGCGCGCGAGGCCGGCGTCGATAAACAGCTCGTCTATCGCTATTTCGGCGGCCTCGAGGGACTGCTGGAGCGGCTGGGAACCGACCTCCGCCTCTGGCTCGGCGACGCCGCCGACGCCGAAATCGCCGGCAGCGGCTATGCCGAAGTGATCACCGGCCAGCTTGTCGCGCATCTCGCGGCGCTGCGCGCCAATCATCTCGTTCAGGCCGCACTCGCCTGGGAACTGGTGGAGCGCAGTGAGGCGGTCGCCCGGCTCGGCGCGGCCAAGAACGAGGCGATTCGAGACTGGTTCGCACAGGTCCGCGCCACAGCCGGCGCACCGCCGCGCGGGGTTGACGCCACCGCGATCAACGCCGTGCTGCTTGCCGGGATGCACCACCTCGTGCTCCGCGCCCGGACCGCCGGCGACTTCGCCGGCATGGACCTGACCGACCCCGCCAGCTGGGCGCGCATCGAAGCCGCGGTAGCGCACATCAGCACGGCGATGTACGCCGCGCCAGCAGCCACCATCGACGACGCATGAACCACTGGT
>JADCGM010000189.1 GCA_020249025.1 Alphaproteobacteria bacterium | reverse complement strand
TGGACGAAACCCGCAGCCATGAACGAGGCGGCCATCCGCGTCGCACCATCGACCGCGCGATCGAGCAGGGCCGCGACCGGATCGCTGGCGTCAGCGTCGGGGAAATACTGGCGGAGGCAGTAATCGACGAGCGCGCGGAGCTCGTCGCTCTGCTGGTGGTAGGCCAGCCGCTGGAAGGTGCCGTAGCGGATGTGGCTGTGGTTGAGGCGGACGAGCACCGCCGAGCGCGTCGGCGAGGGCTCGTCATTGCGGGTCAGCGCCTCGCCCGTCTCGATGAGCGAGAAGCTGCGCGAGGTCTCGACCCCGAGCGCCTCGAGCATCTCGGTCGCCAGCACCTCGCGGACGCCGCCCTTCAGGGTCAGCCGGCCGTCGCCGAAGCGGCTGTAGGGCGTCTGGCCCGACCCCTTGGTGCCGAGATCCATCAGCCGCCCGGCGCGGTCGGTCATCTGCGCGAACAGGAAGCCGCGTCCGTCGCCGATATCGGGGTTGTAGGTGCGGAACTGGTGGCCGTGATAGCGCAGCGCCAGCGGCTGCGGCAGCGAACCGGGCAGCGGCTGGAAGCGCGCGAAATGGGCGATCCATTCTGCGTCGGTCAGCGTGTCGAGGCCGACCTCGGCGGCGGCGCGGTCGTTGCGGACCCGCAGGATCGCCTGCGGAAAATCGGCAGGCGCGACGGCGTCGTAGAAGGCGTCGCCCAGCTCATGAATGGCCCGCGCCGGGCGAAAGGCGCTGGCCGCCGGCATCGCGGCAATCAATCGTTGGCGGGGCGGCGGGGTTCCGTCGGCACGCCACCAGCGGCGCGAACGAAGCGGATCGTCTCCAGCTTGATCGCCTCGCGCTCGGCCTCGTCGACACCCGGCGCGAAGGCGCGATCGAGCGCATCGTGGACGACCGCGTAGGTGAGCGAGGCGGCGACCGGAATGTTGACGTCGGTGCGCCCGAGACGCGCCATCTGCGCGCCGAGCTGCTTCTCGCACCAGGCGAGAACGACGCCGCGGGACGCCTGATAGAAGGGCTCGGCCTCGGGGTTGTGGAAGTGCGTCTCGCACTCTGCGCCCTCGCCGCCCGACATGATCGTCTCCCACGCCTTGTGCGCGGCGCAATAGTCGAAGCAGCGGGTGATGGTGATGCCGGGTTCGAGATCGGCGAGATCCTCACCGGGCAGCTGCATGGCCTCGACCATGCGCTCGCCGTACATGCGGCCGAGTTCGACGAGCAGGTTCTTCTTCGACCCGAAATGGTAGAAGATCGAGCCTTCGGAGACATCCGCTTGGCGGGCGATGTCGGCGGTGCCGGTGCTCACGAAACCGCGCGTCGAGAACAGCAGATTCGCCGCCTCCAGGACGCGCTGGCGCGTCTCTGCCGGATCGTAGCGCCGGGACCGCGTGTCAGCCGCGCGTGTCGCCATTCTCTGTCGTCCCCTCAGACGTGAAGTTGCAACATTACGCCCGATATTGAGTCGGAGTCAAAAGATTCGACCCCGGGCGGGTTGCCGCAGCCTTAACCCCCGAGCTGCCCGTCCACCCGCTGGCCAAGATATTCGAGCGTCGCGATGCGCCGGTAAAGCCCGGAATCGCGCACGTTCGCCATCTGGAAGAAGCGGCGCATGTGCGGGAAGTGAAGGTCGATGACCCGGCCGAGATAGATCGGCGACAGCAGGCCGCCATGATCGTCGGTGAGCGGACCCATCAGGCGCCGCAGCGCATAGGAGTGCCGGCGCATCCACACCGGGCGGATGCGCGAACTCCACTCGTCAAAGCGGTGCGCTGCGGTCGGCGGATCGGTGAAGGCATGGCCATAGGCGGAGGGGTAGGCGGCCAGACGCGGATCGATGTGGGTGAGCAGCCGCGACTCGAACAGGCCGAGGTTCTTCTCGGCAAGCGGAATGGCCAGCCCCTGCGCCACCACCGGCGCTTCCAAAAAGGGCATGAGATAGCCGCCGTGCCGCGCAACGAGGCTCAACTCGCGCCCGAAGAAGGCGCGGCAGCGCAGGCGGGGATAGAGCTCCTCGATGGCGGTGCGCTCGAGCGGGCCGCGGTCGCCCGGCCGGCCGATGGCGGCCAGCGCCTTCGCCTCGAGCCGGTCGATGAAGTCGCGTGCATCGAAGGCGGGGGTGACGTCGCCGGGGGCGTAGCGGGCGTAGAAGGCTTCAACGACGTCGCGGGCGCGCAGCCGGCGATCGGGCAGATAGAAGAAGTTGCGGAAGACCTCGCCGCACCCGCCGGAGACGGCGAGCTGCCCGCCGGCGTTGCGAGCATGGCGGGCATGGGCGTTGCCGCCGTTGTCGAACAGCCCGCCGTCGGTCGCCAGCGCATCGGTCTCCTCGAAGTTGCGGGCGACCTGTTCGGCGTAGTCATGGGTGTCGATCCGCCGCCACGCCGCTTTCTGGAAGACCTCGACCTCGAACCCTTCGCCGCGCCCGATGGCGCGCGCGATCTCGACCTCGGCATCGCCGGGCGCGCCATAGACATAGACGTGCGGCCGGACGCCGGCGTCGCGCAGCAGCGCCAGCGCCAAGCGGGAATCGAGCCCGCCGGACAGCGGACATTGCATGGCGTCGCCATAGGCGTCGGCATAGGGCGCGACGACGTCGCGAAGCGTCGCCGCGGCTCCTTCAACCGTGACGTCGGGCGGCGGAACGAGCGACTTGGCCACAGCGTGGCGCCGCGGCTGCGGGCCGAGTTCGAGCTGGGCATCGGGGCCGAGCCGGCGGACCTGCTCGAACACCGTGTCGTCGCCGGTCGGGAAGACGTTGAAGGCGAATTCGTAGAGCCCCTGCAGGTCCCAGGTCAGCCGCGGGCAGGCGGCGGCGGTAGCGAGGAACGAGGTCGACACCACGTCGAGATCGGGGGTGTGGAAAATCTGGAAGGCGCCGAAGAAGCCGGTGAAGACATGCAGGCGCCCGGCCCGGGCGACGGCCGCGCCATAATGGCCGCCGGTCCAGTCCCAATCGGTGAATGGCGCGCCGCCCTGCGCCAGCAGCCCCTGCAGCGCCGGACGTCCCATCTGCCCGCGATGGACGAGCGTGCCGGCGACCGCTGCGAAGTCGTCGCCTTCGCGAAGCAGCAGATCGGGCCCGCCATGGATGTAGGGCACATGGAAGCCGCGATAGCCGGCAGCGGCGATATCCTCGGGCGCACCGAAGCCGTGGCGGGCGAACTGCGCCCGCGCGGACTGCAGCCGCGCGTCGGCGCGCTCGTCGTCCCGGCACAGATAGAAGCCGCCCACGCGCCCCTTTCGCTCGTTGCGTCGCCGGTTTAGCGGACGCGTCCCCCCGCCTCCAGTCGCCAGCTTGCCGCAGCGCGGCTATAGCCTAACGCCATGGCGCGCCCGCGGCTCCTTCACTTGCACTCGACCTTCAACCTCGGGGGGAAGGAGGCGCGCTGCGTCCAGCTCATCAATGCGTTCGGCGACGCCTATGAGCATGAGATCGTGTCCGGCATCCCGGAGCAGACCGGCGCGATGGCGCTGATCGATCCGGCGGTGCCGGTGCGACTGCGCGAGGATTTCCCCTTGCTGACCGGTCCGCTCGGCCTCGCGCGGCTGCGCGACATCGGCCGCGCCATCGCGGCGGGCGGCTACGATCTCGTGCTGACCTACAATTTCGGCAGCCTCGACGGCGCGCTCGCCAACCGGCTGCATGCGGGCGTGCCGCACGTCCATCACGAGGACGGGTTCAACGAGGACGAGGCGGTGCGGCAGAAGCCGCTGCGGGTGATGTATCGGCGGCTGGCGATCGCGAAGGCGGACCGGGTCGTCGTGCCGTCGCGCAATCTCGCGCAGATCGCGCGCGACGTCTGGAAGCAGCCGGCGGGCAAGGTCGCCTGCGTGCCGAACGGCGTCGACATGGCGCTTTACGAGACCTCGCCCGCCGCCGACGCCATCCCGGGGTTCGAGCGCCAGCCGGGCGAGGTGGTCATCGGTACGCTCGCCGGGCTGCGTGCGGTCAAGAACCTGCCGCGGCTGGTGCGCGCCTTCGCCGCCGCCGCGCGCGTCAATCCGGACGTGCCGTCGCGGCTCGTCATCGTCGGGCGCGGCCCCGATGAAGTGGCGATTCGGGCGGCAGGTGCGGCCGAAGGCCTGGGCGACCGGCTGGTGATGCCGGGCTTTCTCGCGCATCCCCACCGCTATGTCGGCCTGTTCGACATCTTCGCGCTGTCGTCCGACAGCGAGCAGTTCCCGATCAGCCTCGTCGAGGCGATGGCGGCCGGGCTGCCGGCGGCGAGCACCGATGTCGGCGACGTCCGCGAGATCCTGTCCGAGCCCAACCGCGCGCTGATCGGCGGCGAGGCCGAGCTGACGGCGGCGCTGACACGGCTGATCGCCGATCCCGCGCTGCGCGCCGAGCTGGGCGCCTGCAACCGCGCGCGGGTCGCCAGCGAATATTCGGCGGCCCGGATGATCGAGACCTACCGGGCGATCTACGACGGAGCGATGCGATGAGCCGCCGCCTTCTCCAGATCGCGCTCGCGATCCTCAGCCTGTCGCCGCTGGTGTTCGGCGGGCTGGGGCTGCTCTACGGACCGGCGGGGCTGTCGGGAAAGCTCGCCGGCCTGCCGGCTGACGCCGACAGCCATTTCCGCTATCTGTCGGGCATCTTCTTCATGCTCGGCGTCGCATTGTGGACGATCATCCCGCGCATCGAGACGCGCGAGGCGACGATCCGCTTCCGCTGGATTGCCGCAGCAGTCATCGCTGGCGGGCTGGCGCGCGGCTGGGGGATGCTGACCGGGGTCACGCCCGGTCTCGGCCACCAGATCGGGCTGGCGGTCGAGCTGGTGCTGACCCCGCTCGTCGTCCTCTGGCAGGCGCGCCTCAGTCGATCCGGCTGATCGTGCGGCGCGCCTGATAGCGGTCGTAGAGCTTCTTGGCGGCAAAGCCGCCGGCGGCCGCGGCGATCCAGCCCAC
>JADCGM010000188.1 GCA_020249025.1 Alphaproteobacteria bacterium | reverse complement strand
TCGCGATCGTCGAGCCCGACAACAACTGGTGGCAGGCGCAGGGACTGGGCAGCCCCGAGGCGCTCATCAAGGTGTTCGTGATGAAGTCCGGCTGCTTCGGGCTCGTCGACCGCAACAAGGGCCTCGCCAGCCGCAACATCGAGCGCGCGCTCGCCGACTCGGGCGAGCTCCAGCAGGGCTCCAACATCGGGCGCGGGCAGGTGAAGGCGGCGGACTATTTCATCGTTCCCGACCTTGTCGCGAAGAACGAGAACGCCGGGGGCAGCGGCATCGGCGGCCTTGTCGGCGGCATGCTCGGCGGGCGGACGGGCGCGGCAATCGGCGGCGGCCTGACCTTCAAGAAGAAGGAGGCGAACGTCACGCTGACCCTCGTCAACGCGCGCACCACCGAGCAGGAGCGGCTCGTCGAGGGCTATTTCAAGAAGACCGACATGGGCTTCGGTGCAGGCGCGGGTGTCGGCAGCCTGTTCGGCGCCTTCGGCGGCGTCGCGGGCGGCAGCTACGCCAACACCGACGTCGGGCAGGTGATCATCCTCGCCTATCTGCAGGCCTATCACGATCTCGTGAAGCAGCTGGGCGGCCTGCCCGAGGATGCGAGCGCCGCCGCGCCCAAGGCGCAGTAGCGCGCGCCTGGCAGGTCAGGCGGTGAGGCAGTCGGCGCAGGGGGTCAAACCCTGCGCCGGCGCAACGCCGTTCATCACCACCGGACCGGTGGGGAGCAGCACCATCGAGTCGCGCGCGCCGGCCGGATTGGGCGCCGACAGGAACGCCACGGCGAGCATCAGCAGGGCGGGAAACAGCGACAGACGGGACATGATCGGACTCCTTGTTGGGGCCGGGGTACGCCACGGGAGTTAACGGACGGTTTATTCCGCCGGGCCGCGCGGCTTATCCACTCTGCGAGCCGGTGCGCGCATGTCTGTCGACTTGGCGGAAATCCCGGCCTAGATTTGTCCGGACAAATCGCGAGGTCCGATGCGCGCCGATCCCGAACTCTATGATTTCCAACCCTATCGCGGACGCCCGAACTATCTGTGGCCGGGGGACAAACCGGTGGCGGTCTGGGTCGCCCCCAATCTCGAATATTACGAGATCGATCCGCCCGCGAACCCGCAGCGCAAGAGCTGGGGCAAGCCGCACCCCGACGTCGTCGGCTTCTCGCACCGGGACTACGGCAACCGCGTTGCGCACTGGCGGATGGCGGAGGCGATGTCGAAGCATGGCTTTCCGGGCTCGGTCAGCCTGTCGGTCGCGCTCTGCCAGCACCATCCCGACATCGTCCGCGACGGCGTCGAGCGCGGCTGGGAGTTCTTCAGCCACGGCATTTACAACACCCGCTACACCTACGGCATGGACGAGCGCCAAGAGCGCGCGATCATCGAGGATTCGATCCGCACGGTGCGCGAGGCGACCGGGCAGACCATCCGCGGCTGGCTGGCGCCGGCGCTGACCCATACCGAGCGGACGATGGACCTCATCGCCGAATATGGGCTCGACTACACCTGCGACCTCTACCACGACGATCAGGTGCTGCCGGTGAAAACGAAAACCGGGCGGCTGGTGTCGATCCCCTACAGCCTGGAGGTCAATGACCATTACGGCTTCTTCGTCTACAACATGAGCCCGCGCGACTATGCCGACACGCTCATCCGCCAGTTCGAGCGGCTGGCGGCGGAAGGCGCGGCGAGCGGCTCGGGCACCGTCATGTGCATCCCGCTGCACGCCTATCTCATCGGCCAGCCGCATCGGATCGGGCCGTTCGAGGACGTGCTGAGGCACATCGCCGCCGACGGCCGCGCCTGGATCGCGCGCGCCGGCGAGATCGTCGATCACCATCAGGCGAGCGTGGGAGGTGCGGCATGAGCCTCGACCCGAGCTATCTCGACTACCCGCGCCGCCGCGAGGGTTACGATCACGACCTCTATCCGTGGTCGTCGATCTTCGACCGCAAGGCCGTCGCATGGCCGGGCGGCAAGAGCGTCGCCGTGTGGTGCGTGGTCAGCCTCGAATGGTTTCCGATGACGCCGTCGGACATGCCGTTCCGCGCGCCCGGCCACATGGTCACGCCCTATCCCGACTATCGCCACTATACCGCGCGCGAATATGGGACGCGGGTCGGGACCTATCGTCTGCTCGACGCCTTCGCCAAGGCGGGCGCGGTCGCGTCCTTCGCGGTCAACGGCGCGATCGCGCGGCGCTATCCGCAACTCGTCCGCGACATCGTCGAGGCGGGCCACGAGATCGTGGCACATTCGACCGACATGAACGGCACCATCGCGACCGGGCTTGCCCGCGAGGCGGAGGAGGCGCTGATCGCGGACTCGCTCGCCGCGCTCGGCGAGGCCGGCGTCCGGCCCCGCGGCTGGCACTCGATCGCGCGGTCGCAAAGCTGGAACACGCCCGACCTGCTGAAGGCGGCGGGCTTCGATTACATGTGCGACTGGGCGAACGACGACCTGCCCTATCGCTGGTCGAACGGGATCGTGAACATTCCGCTCAACCACGAGCTCAGCGACCGCCAGATCCTCACCGTCCAGCAGCAGTCGGTCGACAGCTATGTCGAGCAGATGCAGGACGCGTTCCGCTGGCTGGCGGGCGAGGGCGCGGGGCGCGTGTTGCCGCTGCACCTGACGCCCTACATCGTCGGCCTGCCCTATCGCATCGATGCATTCGAGCGGCTGCTCGGCTGGTTCGCGGCGCAACCGCAGGCGTGGTTCGCGCGCGGCGACGCCATCCTCGACGCCTGGGAGGCGCAGCAGTGAAGGTTCGCAACCCCCGCACCGGTGCGCTCGATTACGAGATCGCGCCGCTCGATGCCGACGCGGTTGCGGCGGAGGCACGGCGGCTGCGCGACGGGCAGGCGGCGTGGGCGGCCAAATCGCCCGAGGAGCGCGCCGCCGCGCTGTTGCGCTGGGCCAAGGCGATTGAGGCGGCGGCGGAAGGCATCGCCGCGGCGCTGACGCTCGACACCGGCCGCGCCGCCGTCTCGCGGCTGGAGGTGCGCTCGACGGTGGGCATGATCCGCCGCTGGGCAGGCAGCGCGCCCGCGCTGATCGCAGCCGCGGGTGCCAGGACCGGCCCGACGGCGATCCCGACCATCGACTGGCGGACGCGGCTCGTCCCCTATCCGCTCGTTGGCGTCATCAGCCCTTGGAACTTCCCGCTGACGCTGGCGCTCATCGACGCCGTTCCGGCGCTTGCCGCCGGCTGCGCGGTTCTGGTCAAGCCGTCCGAGGTAACGCCGCGCTTCATTCGTCCCCTGATGGAGGCCGTGCGTGCGGCGGGGCTGGCCGACGTGATCTCCCTTGTCGAGGGCGCGGGCGAGACCGGCGCGGCGCTCATTCCCAACGTCGACTATGTCTGCTTCACCGGATCGGTCGCGACCGGGCGGAAGGTCGCGGCGGCGGCCGCGGCCGCTTTCATCCCGGCGAGCCTCGAACTCGGCGGCAAGGACCCGATGATCGTGCTCGCTTCCGCCGATCCGGCGAAGGCGGCGGGCGTCGCGCTGCGCGCCAGCGTCGTCGGAACCGGCCAGGCCTGCCAGTCGATCGAGCATGTGCTCGTCGACCGCCGGATCGCAGCGCCCTTCCTCGACGCGCTGGTCGCGGCGGCGCAGGCGGCCGAACTCAACTACCCCGACATCGCCAAGGGCCACATCGGGCCGTTCATCTTCGAACGCCAAGCCGCCATCGTGCAGGCGCAGATCGACGATGCGGTGGCGAGGGGCGCGCGAGTGCTGGCCGGCGGCCGGGTCGAGAACCTGGGCGGCGGCCTCTATCTGCGCCCGACCGTGCTGGCCGACGTCACCCCCGAGATGGCGGTGCTGCGCGAGGAGACCTTCGGGCCGGTCATCCCGGTCACAGTCTATGACAGCATCGACGAGGCGGTGGCGCGCGCCAACGCCGGCGAATACGGGCTGTCCGCCGCGGTCGTCGCCGCCACCACCGACGAGGCCGAGGCGGTCGCGGTGCGGCTGGAGGCGGGGGCGGTGTCGATCAACGACGGCTCGCTGACCTCGATGGTCTGGGAGGCCGAGAAGTCGAGCTTCAAGGCCAGTGGCATGGGGGCCTCGCGCATGGGCGATTCAGGACTGTTGCGCTTCTTCCGCAAGCAGGCGCTGCTGCGCCAGACCGGCACGCCGCTGCCGCTGGCCGCCTATGGCGAGACCGGCCAATGAGCGGGCTGCGGGCCCGGCTCGCCGCCGCGATGCCGGCGATGCTCGGACATGATGGGGTCTGGACGGGCGTCTACCGCCATGTCGACCGCGACGGCACGCTGCTCGACATCCACCGGATGACGACGCGCTGCGAGTTTCCGGACGACGGCCCCTATGCCTATATCCAGCACAACAAGCTCGAATGGGACGACGGCCGCGTCCGCGAGCTGAGCTTCGGCGGGGTGCTGGAGGCCGGGCGGCTGGTCTGGGACACCGAGCGCTTCCACGGCTACGGCTGGGAGACGATGGACGGGGTGATCCTCTTGAACCTCACCCGCAAGGACGAGGCCGACACCCATTTCATCGAGATGATCACATTGGGCGGCGACGGGCGGACGCGGGCCCGGACCTGGCAATGGTTCACCGCCGGCAAGCCGACCCGCCGGACGCTCTGTGACGAGGAGAAGATCGGATGATCGCGCTCGCCCTGCTCGCCGCCGCCGCCGCAACGCCCGCCGCGCCTTCCGCCCCCGCGCCCGAGGTCTGCGACAACAAGCCGGTCTACATGATCGTCAGCGGCCCGACCCACGACCGGGCGCGGATGATGGCCTATGGCAAGGCGATCCAGGACTCCGGGCTCTACGCCCAGCTCGGCGGCTATTATGTCAACGGCGCGCGGCCGATCGCGACCTTCGAGGGCACGCCGCCGCCCAATCTGACGACGCTGATCGTGCGCTTCCCCTGCCTCGCCAACGCCAAGGCCTTCTGGCACTCCAAGGCCTATCAGGAGACGATCCTGCCGCTGCGGCAGAACCCCAGCGCCGGCGACTACACGGTCACCGTCTATCCGGAAGCGGCGATCGCGCCCTACATGGCGGGCAAGGTCGGCGACGGCGCCTACAAGGGCAGCTTCGACGCGACCGGCATCGAGCAGGTCGCGCCGAAGCCCTGACGCCTACTTCGCCTTCTGCGCGGCGATCCAGCGGTCGATCTTCGCCTCCAGAACTTCCATCGGCAGCGCGCCCGTCATCAGCACCTGCTCGTGGAAGGCGCGGACGTCGAATTTGGCGCCCAGCTCGGTCTCGGCCTTGGTGCGCAGCCGGCGGATGGTGAGCTGGCCGACCTTGTAGGCGAGCGCCTGCCCCGGCATCGCGATGTAGCGCTCGACCTCGGCGGTGGCGTCGGTGCGGCTGATCGCTGAATTGTCGAGCATGTACTGGATCGCCTGATCGCGGGTCCAACCCTTGGCGTGCAGCCCGGTGTCGACGACGAGGCGCATCGCGCGCAGCATCTCGTCCCCGAGGTGGCCGTACATCTGATAGGGGTCGGTGAACATGCCAAGCTCCGGCCCAAGGCTCTCGGCATAGAGCGCCCAGCCCTCGACATAAGCGGTGTTGCCGCCGAAGCGCTGGAACGGCGGCAGCGCCGCATTTTCCTGCGCGAGGCTGATCTGGAAGTGATGCCCCGGCGCGCCTTCGTGGAGGTAGAGCGTCTCCATCCCCCAGGTCGACCGCGTCGGCAGATCATAGGCGTTGTAGTAGAAGACGCCCGGCCGCGAGCCGTCGGGCGTGCCCTGCTGGTAGGAGCCGGCCGCGTCGGTCTTTTCCTTGAATTCGGGCACCGGGCGGATGTCGAGCTTCGATTTCGGCAGCGTCCGGAACAGCTCGCCGATGCGCGCGTCGACCTTGCGGCCGATGGCGAAATAGCCGTCGCGCAGCGCCTCCCTTGAGGCCGGCTGGAACTGCTTGTCGGTGCGCAGGAAGGTGAAGAACTCGGGCAGTGTGCCCTTGAAGCCGACCTGGGTGCGCACCGTCTCCATCCCGGCGCGGATGCGCGCGACCTCCGACAGCCCGAGCCGGTGGATCTCGTCCGGGGTCATCGTCGTCGTGGTCTGGGTTTCGGCGAGGTAGCGGTAGAGATTGTCGCCGCCCGGCATCGCCGACAGCCCGGTCTTGTCGCGGGTCTTCGGCAGATACTCATTCACGATGAAGTCGCGCAGGCGCTGGTGCGCCGGGATCAGCCTGTCGGCGATGAAGCGGCGATAGTCGGCGGTCAGCCGCGCCCGTTCGGCGGCGGAGATGCCGTCGGGGAACTGCTTGACCGGCCCGTAATAGGTGCTGCCCTCGACGCCCTGCCCGATCAGCGCATCGAGCTGGCCGACGACGTTGTTCATCACCAGCCGCGGCTGCACGACGCCT
>JADCGM010000187.1 GCA_020249025.1 Alphaproteobacteria bacterium | reverse complement strand
GGTGCAGATCTCGATCGACAGCGCGGGGCAGGCGTTCATCGACGAGCAAGCCGTCGCCGCCGATGCTCTCGGGGCCAAGCTCGCCGCGATCCGCACCGCGCGCGCCGGCGACGAGCCGCGGGTCTATGTCCGCGCCGATCGCGGGCTCGATTACGGGCGCGTGATGGCGGTGGTCGGCGAGGTCAATGCGGCGGGCTTCCGCAAGGTCGCGCTGGTCAGCGACGGCACCGGAACCGCACCTGCGAACGGGGATTCGACGTCCGGCCAATGACCGAGACACGCCGATGACGATGACCGAGGGACGGGCGATGATGCTCGCGGGCGGCGCACACCTTGCGCTGCTCGCCGGGCTGTCGCTGTCCTGGTCGATGACGGCGAAGACGCTGCCCCAGGTGGTCGAGGCGGTGCCGGTCGAGATCGTCGAGATCAGCGACATGGCGCGCGTCACCGAACCGCCCAAGCCGTCGATGGAGGCCGCCCCGCAGGAGACGGTCGAGGCGACCGCGCCGACGCCCGCCCCCGACGAGGCCGCCGCCCCGCCCGCGCCGAAGCCTGCGCCCAAGACCGCCTCCGACATGCCTGCGCCCAACGCCAAGGCCGAGCCGCCGAAGCCCGCCGACAAGGCGAAGGACAAGGCTGCCGACGCCGCCAAGAAGGCCGGGCCGCAGCGGCTGGATTCGCAGCAGCTGGCGAGCCTGCTCGACAAGAAGCTTCCGAAGGCCGAGCGCAAGCCGCTCAACACTTCGGCGCTGGCGACCTCGCTCGAAAAGTCGATCCCGCGCGGCGCCCAGCTCGATGCGCGCGCGACCGCGACGCTCGAACAGGCGATCCGATCGCAGGTCGCGCCGTGCTGGAACCCGCCGATCGGCGGCGCCGAGGTCGGCCGGATGACCGTCCAGCTGCGCATCCAGATGGCCAAGGACGGCCGCGTCCTCGGCACGCCGCAGATCATCGGCCAGACCGGCGTCACCGCCGCCAATTCGACCTTCGCCAAGGCCTTTGCCGAAAGCGCGCGCCGCGCCGTCCTGCGCTGCTCGCCGCTGACGCTGCCGCCCGATCTCTACGACGCCTGGAAGCTGTTCGAACTGAACTTCGATCCACGGCAGATGCTGTGATGCGCCGCCCCTCCCGCTGGCTGCGGGCGGCTGATATGGGAGTAGTCATGCGTTTCCATCCCATCCTCGCCCTGTTCGCCGCCCTGCTGTCGCTGGCCGCGCCCGCCCATGCGGTGCTCCGCGTCGACATCAACACCGGCATCCAGCAGCCCATGCCGATCGCGGTGCCGGCCTTCGCGGCACAGGCGGTGGCGCAGACGCCCGCCGGATCGACGACCGATCTCGGGCGGCAGGTCGCCGAGGTCATCTCCAACGATCTCGCCTCGACCGGTCTGTTCCGCGTCATCGACCCGGCCGCGTTCACGACGACGGTGGCGTTCGGCGACGTCGGCCAGCCGCAGTTCCCGAACTGGCGGACGGTCGCGGCGCAGGCGCTGATCACCGGCTTCGTGACGGCCAATGGCGACGGCACCGTCACGGTCGGCTGCTATCTCTACGACGTGTTCTCGGAAGAAGAGCTGACCCGGCAGGGCTTCACCACCCAGCCGCAGTTCTGGCGCCGCGCCGCGCACAAGTGCGCCGATGCGGTCTATGCCCGCCTCACCGGCGAGACCGGCTATTTCGACAGCCGCATCGTCTATGTGTCGGAAACCGGCCCCAAGACCGCGCGCATCAAGCGCCTCGCGATCATGGACCAGGACGGGGCGAACCATCGCTTCCTCACCAACGGCCAGTCGCTGGTGCTGACCCCGCGTTTCGCGCCGAATCAGCAGACCATCGCCTACATGTCGTTCGCCGGGAACCGGCCGCGCGTCTATGTCTACAACATCGGCACCGGGCGGCAGGAGCTGGTGCTCGATGCGCCCAACATGACGTTCGCGCCGCGCTTCGCGCCCGACGGCGCGTCGCTCGTCATCTCGATGGCGGTCGGCGGCAACACCGACGTCTACCGGCTCGATCTGTCGAGCCGGCGGCTGACGCGGCTCACCACCTCGCCCGGCATCGACACCGCGGCGAGCTATTCGCCCGACGGCTCGAAGATCGTGTTCGAAAGCGACCGCGGCGGCAGCCAGCAGATCTATGTGATGAACGCCGACGGCTCCAACCAGCAGCGTATCAGCTTCGGCGACGGCCGCTATGCCACCCCGGTGTGGAGCCCGCGCGGCGACCTCATCGCCTTCACGCGGATCGGCGGCGGCAAGTTCCAGATCGGCGTGATGCGCCCCGACGGCGGCGGCGAGCGCCTGCTCACCGACAGCTGGCAGGACGAGGGACCGACCTGGTCGCCCAACGGCCGCGTCATCATGTTCTTCCGCACCGGCCAGTCGTCGCGCACCGCCAGCGGCCGCGCCGACCTGTGGTCGGTCGACCTGACCGGCGTCAACCTGCGCCCGCTCCGGACCCCGCTTGACGGTTCGGATCCGGCGTGGTCGCCGCTGCTGCCGTGATCGAAGACCGCTTTGCCGCTTGTTTCGGCTGCGTTCAGGTGAAACAGTTCAAGTAACGTGGCGTTGACGCTCATGTGGTGTCGTTCCTATCTCGGTACGACCCTGGAACGAGGAGGCTGATGCGATGCGTGTGGATGCTCTGAAGCTGGTGCTGGTCGCCGGACTGGTGGCGACGGCCGCCTGCTCCAAGAAGAAGGAGGATCTGCCGCCGCCCCCACCGCCGCCCGCGCAGGCCCCGGCCCCCGTCGAGGCGCCGCCGGCCGCCCCGACCGGCGCGGTCACCTCGACCGTCGTGCCGGGTTCGGTCGCCGATTTCGTCGCGCAGGCCGGTTCGGACCGCGTTTTCTTCGCCTATGACAGCTACGAGCTCGACGAGGCGGCGCGCGCCACGCTCGACAAGCAGGCCGCCTGGCTCGCCCGCTATCCCAACGTCCGCATGACCATCGAGGGCCATGCCGACGAGCGCGGCACCCGCGAGTACAACCTTGCGCTCGGCGACCGCCGCGCCAACGCCACCAAGAACTATCTCGCGGCCAAGGGCGTCGACGCCGGCCGCATCGCGACGATCTCCTACGGCAAGGAGCGTCCGGCGGTGCAGGGCTCCGACGAGGAGAGCTATGCGCAGAACCGCCGTGCGGTGACGGCGCTGTCGGGCGCGGCCAGCTAAGGCGCGTCCCGCTCATCTGAAGTACCCGGACGGGCCGTGCCGCAAGGCGCGGCCCGTTTCGCTTGCGAATCGCCCTGCTCCGATATAATTATGATATCATAATTTCGGAGATGGAGACGATGACCGAAGCCTCGACCCTGACCGTCACCCGCGAGCGCGGCGCCGCGACCGGCAACGGCTACCTCATGCTGCTGGTGCTGCTGGGCTCGCTCGGCATGATTCCGCTGGCCGCGATCATCGACCGGCCGGTGCTGCTGATCGTCGCGGCCGTCGGCACGCTGCTGGTGTCGCCGGGCTTCTACATCCTGCAGCCCAACCAGGCGGCCGCGATCACCCTGTTCGGCGCCTACCGCGGCACCGACCGCAACGAGGGCCTGCGCTGGGTGTGGCCGTGGATGATGCGCAAGAAGATCAGCGTGCGGATCAACAACGTCACCTCGGAAAAGCTGAAGGTGAACGACCTGCGCGGCAATCCGATCGAGATCGCCTCGAACGTCGTCTGGCGCGTCGCCGACACCGCCCAGGCGCTGTTCGACGTCGACGACTATCGCACCTTCGTGAACGTGCAGATCGAATCCGCCGTCCGCGCCATCGGCTCGCGCTATCCCTATGACGATCACGATGCGGGCGAGGTGTCGCTGCGCAACGGCCATGATGTCGTCAACCGCGAGCTTGCCGAGGAGCTGGGAGAGCGTGTGGCGATGGCGGGCGTCCGCATCGACGAATGCCGCCTCACCCACCTCGCCTATGCGCCGGAGATCGCCGGGGCGATGCTGCGCCGCCAGCAGGCGGAAGCGGTAATCGCGGCGCGCACCAAGCTCGTCGAGGGCGCGGTGTCGATGGTCCAGCTCGCGCTGGGGCAGCTGGCGGAGCGCGGCGTCGTCAGTCTCGACGACGAGCGCAAGGCGGCGATGGTGTCGAACCTCATGGTCGTCCTGTGCGGCGAGCGCGACACCCAGCCGATCGTCAACACCGGCACGCTCTACCAGTAGGCGCGCCGCCGTGGCCGGCGACAAGAAGGCCTATGCCCTGCGCCTCGATCCGCAGCTGTTCGCGGCGATCGAGCGCGCAGCGGCCGCCGATCTCCGCAGCGTCAACGCCGAGATCGAATTTCTGCTGCGCGAGGCGCTGGCGCGGCGCGGGGTGAAGGTCGCCGCGTCCGAGCCGGCGAAGCGCGGGCGGCCGCCGAAGACCGGCGGCGAGGGGGCGGCGGGCGAGGGATAGCGGCCCGCCCGGCCCTCCTCTATATGGAGCGCAGCAGTCCACATCCGCGCGGAACCCCCATGAGCGTTCGTCCCTGGCGAGACATTACCCGCCGCAAGTGCCGTCAGATCATGGTCGGCAAGGTTCCGGTCGGCGGCGACGCGCCGGTCACCGTCCAGACGATGACCAACACCCCGACCGAGGACGCCAAGGCGACCATCGACCAGATCCGGCGGTGCGAGGAGGCGGGCGCGGACATCATCCGCGTTTCCTGCCCGACGACCGAGGCGACCGCGGCGTTCCGCCAGATCACGCGGGCGGCGCGCATCCCCGTCGTCGCGGACATCCATTTCCACTACAAGCGCGCGCTCGAAGCCGCCGACGCGGGTGCGGCCTGCCTGCGCATCAACCCGGGCAATATCGGCTCGTCCGACCGCGTCGCCGAGGTCGTGCGCGCGGCGAAGGCCAACGGCTGCGCCATCCGCATCGGGGTGAACGCCGGTTCGCTCGAGAAGGACCTTCTCGAAAAATATGGCGAGCCCTGCCCGGAGGCGCTGGTCGAATCGGCGCTCGATCATATCAAGCTGCTGCAGGACCATGATTTCCACGAGTACAAGGTCGCGGTGAAGGCCAGCGACGTGTTCCTCGCGGTCGCCGCCTACCAGCAGCTCGCCGAGGCCGTGGATTGCCCGCTGCATCTCGGCATCACCGAGGCGGGCGGCCTCATCGGCGGCACCGTCAAGTCGGCGATCGGCATCGGCTCGCTGCTCTGGTTCGGCATCGGCGACACCATTCGCGTCTCGCTCTCGGCCGAGCCCGAGGAAGAGGTCCGCGTCGGCTTCGAGATCCTGAAGGCCTTGGGCATCCGCAATCGCGGCGTCCGCGTCGTCTCCTGCCCGTCCTGCGCGCGGCAGGGTTTCGACGTCATCCGCACCGTCGAGAAGCTCGAAAGCCGGCTGAGCCACATCCGCACGCCGCTGTCGCTCTCGGTGCTGGGCTGCGTCGTCAACGGCCCCGGCGAGGCGCGCGAGACCGACATCGGCCTCACCGGCGGCGGCAACGGCAAGCACATGGTCTATCTGTCGGGCGTGACCAGCCACCATGTCGATGACGAGCGCATGGTCGACCACATCGTCGAGCTGGTCGAGAAGAAGGCCGCCGAGATCGAGGCGGCGAACGCCGCCGTCGAGGCCGCCGAATAGACGGCCCTGTCGACAGCCGGGCGGCCGCGGGCCGCCAGGCGTCGTTTCCCCTTATTCCGCCGCCTGC
>JADCGM010000186.1 GCA_020249025.1 Alphaproteobacteria bacterium | reverse complement strand
GGCGGCCGATGGCGGCGCGCTCGACCGAGGGGATCGCGCCGGTCAGATGCTCGTGCGCCATGCGCAGGCACATCACCGCCCAGCGCAGCGTACCCCACAGCTCGCAGAGCATCGCGCGCGGCCGGTCGACGGGGGCGCCGCCGGCCGCCTCATAGGCGTCGTAAAAGGCTTCACGATCGCCGAAGCCGCCCACCGGCTTCCGCCATTCGCCGAAGCGCCAGGCATTGGTGCACAGCCAGCCGATGTCCTCGTGCCGGTCGCCGAGATGCGCCAGCTCCCAGTCGAGCACCGCCGCCAACCCGTCCGCGTTCACCAGCAGATTGCCGCTGCGGAAATCGCCATGGACGATCGCTGGCGGCGGATCGTCGCCCAGCCGCTCGCGCAGCACCGCGAAGGCGAGATCGAGCACCGGCCGGTCGACGTCATAGGCGCGGTAGAGCGCGAAATAATCCTCGACCGCGCGGCTGAGCGGCTGCGGCGGCAGCGCGGCCGCCGCCGGGTCGCCGACCGGAATCGCATGGAGCCGCGCCAGCGCCGCGGCGCAGTCGGCGGTCATCGCGGCGCGTGCACCCGCGAACTCGGGCAGCCGCAGCCATTTGGGGGCAAGCGCCTCGCCCTCGATCCGCCGCGTCACGAAGCCGTCGCCGAGCCCGTCCTCGGGCGTCAGCACCAGCACCACCTCGGGCACGCGGAGACCATGCGCGCCCGCAAGCCGGATCAGCTCCGCCTGACCCGCGCGCGGCAGCATCGTCTCGCGCGCCGGCGAGCACTGCAGGATCAGCGGCCACGCCGCCTCGCCGAGCGTTGCCTCGACCGCATAGGTCATCGACGCCGCCCCGCCCGAAAGCGCCGTCACCCGCGTTACCGCAAGCCCCGGCGCCACCCGCCGCAACGCCGCCTCGACCCGCTCCCGCTGCTCGTCACCGCTCATGGGCGAGGACGTTAGCGGGGCGCGAGAACCCGTCCTACTGGCGCGAAGGAGGGGGCGGCCGAGCCCGTCAGGCCGCCAGTTGGACGTCCCGGACAGGCAGCGGCAGGCGGGCCCAGGCGGGCATCGATCGGATCCGGCGCAACTCGCCTGCCGCGGGCAGCGTCACGCCCGGCGCGATCCGCGCCAGCAGCCGCCGCCGCTCGACCGGACCCGGCACCGACCAGTCGGCGGTCGGGCCGGCTTCGAAGCCCCAGCAGCCGTAATATTCGGGATCGCCGATCAGCACGATCGCCTCATGATCGCAGGCGTCCGCGATCTCCAGCGAGGCGGTCATCAGCCGCTTGCCGACGCCGGTGCCCTGCAGATCGGGCGCGACCGCGACCGGGCCGAGCAGCGTCAGCGGCCGCGCGCGCACGCCGTCCCACAGCTCGATCGGCCAGTACTGGATCGAGCCGACCAGCCGGCCGGTGTCGTCGCGCGCCACCATCGACAGGCCGCCGAACGGGGCGACGCCGTCGCGCAGGCGATAGGCGGTGCGCGTGTGCCGGTCGGGGCCGAAGGCGTCGTCGAGCAATGATTCGATGTCGGCGCGATCCGCGGCGCCGGCGGGCGAAAGCTTCATCGATGGTCCTTGTCTGATCCGGATGTGACAGGCTGGACGGCCGTCAGCCGCCCCCCGCCGCGCGCTGCGTGGCGCGGCGGTCAGCCTCGTCGCGAAATCCGGACCAACAGGACCATCAGGGCTTTTCCCCAGCAAAAGAGGCGGCGCAATTACCATGGGGTCCGGCTCGCTGCAAAGCTGTTCTTTTGCCGCGCCCAATGCTTGAGTGCGGGCAAATATCCGGGGGAGCAGGATGAAACTCTACGACATGACGCTGGCGCCCAATCCGCGGCGGGTGCGCATCTTCCTCGCCGAAAAGGGCGTCAGCCTCGATATGCCGCAGGTCGACATCGCCAAGGGCGAGAACCACTCGCCCGATTATCGCGCGATCAATCCGCGCGGCGTGGTGCCGACACTGGTGCTCGACGACGGGTCGATTCTCGATGAGTCGGTCGCCATCTGCCGCTACATCGAGGGGCTCCACCCCGAGCCCAACCTCATGGGCCGCGACCCGCTGGAGATGGCGCGCATCGAAAGCTGGCAACGCCGCATCGAGTTCGACGGCCTGTTCACGGTGGCGGGCGTGTTCCGCAACGAGGCCCCGCATCTGGCCGGGCGCGCGGTGCAGGGCGACGCGCCCTCGACCCCGCAGTCGCCCGAGATGGCGGCGCGCTGCCGGACGCTCCTCCCGCATTTCCTCGCCATGCTCGACCGGCGGCTGGGCGAAAGCGCCTACATCGCCGGCGACCGCATCACGATCGCCGACATCACCACGCTCGTCACCGTCGACTTCGCCAAGTGGGTGAAGGTCCGCGTGCCCGAAGAGCACGCCAACACCCGCCGCTGGTACGCCGAGGTGTCGGCGCGCCCGAGCGCGAAGGCCTGAGCCCGGCGGCCGACGCCTAGCGCGTCAGCTTCCGGTAGGTGGTGCGGTGCGGGAGGTCGGCGTCGGGGCCCAGGCGCCGGCGCTTGTCTTCCTCATAGGCCTCGAAGTTGCCTTCGAACCATTCGACATGGCTGTCGCCCTCGAAGGCGAGGATGTGCGTCGCCAGGCGGTCGAGGAAGAAGCGGTCGTGGCTGATGACGACCGCGCAGCCGGCGAAGCTTTCCAGCGCCTCTTCGAGCGC
>JADCGM010000185.1 GCA_020249025.1 Alphaproteobacteria bacterium | reverse complement strand
TTCAACATCCTGTGGGCGGCATTTCACGAATGGATCGGGATGATCCGCGATGTCGCGACGGCGAAAAGCTGGCGCGCCCGCATCGGCCACATCCTGCGCCCGCCCGGCTGGCGGCCGGATGGCACGGGAATGACCGGCGACGCGATCCGGGCGAAGTGGGAGGCGGAACGCAGCGGTTGTGCAGGAGCAGCGCGTCTTGAAACCGAAGCGCGAATCGCTTAGCCTTCGCTCAGCTTCGAATTGGCTTATCACCTCCGGGCCCGGTTGTGCCAGCAGCCGGGCCCAAACAATTTTGGGGCCGGGCTTGCCAGGACCCGGCCCCGCCGTGCCTTACCGGCGCGCCAGCTCGATGAGTTTGATCACGAGCGTGACGGCCGCCAGAACCAGCACGACCACTTCGAATTGTTCGATAGAGCATCACCTCCCTTCGGCGGCATGGGTGCCGCCGCGGGGGAAAGTGCGCGCTGCGGGCGAGCCGGGTCGACCCGGCCAACCGGGCGGGTGTCAGGCGTCGATGGCGCGGGCGAGGTCGATGTCGCGCATCGACAGGCCACCGGCGTCGTGGGTCGTCAGCAGGATGTCGACGCGGTTCCAGACGTTCGACCACTCGGGATGGTGATCGGCCTTCTCCGCGAGCAGCGCGACACGCGCCATGAACGCGAAGGCTTGCGTGAAGTCCTTGAAAACATAGCGCTTGGCGATGCCGTCGCGCGCCGGTTCGTGCGTCCAGCCCGTGAGCGCCGGCAAAAGCTCGGCGCGTTCGGCGTCGGTGAGCTTGGCGATCATCGCGGAGGGCACTCCTTCACAGGCGGGGGCTGCGTCTCTATCTCGCGAGGATGAGCCGGGGTCAAACCGTCGCGCCGACGCTCGAGGACATCGAGCGTCTTGCCCAAGCCGCCGTCGAGTCGCTGCCCGACGCCTTCCGCCGTTTCCTCGACGGGGTGCTGCTCCGCGTCGCCGACTTTCCCGACGAGGAGGTGATGCGCGACATGGAGCTGGAGTCGCCGTTCGACATCCTCGGCCTCTATCACGGCCGCTCGGTCGCGTCGGAGGCGGTGACCGGGGCGATGCCCGACGTGGTCTATCTCTACCGCCGGCCGATCCTCGACGAATGGGCGGACAGCGGCGAGACGCTGGAGGCGCTCGTCACCCATGTGCTGGTCCATGAGGTCGGCCACCATTTCGGGCTGAGCGACGACGACATGGACCGCATCGAGGCGATGGCGCACTGACCGGACGTCAGTAACCCGCCGCCTGCCCGTCCTTGCGGAATTCCGACGCACCCCAATAGGCGCCCGTCTTCGGATCGCGCCAGATCGCCTGATAGCCGCCGTAGGGGCCGCTCGCGTAGGTGACTTTGTGCCCGCGGCGCTTGAGTTCGTCGGCGACCGTCTGCGGCACGCCGGTCTCGAGCTCGAGCAGGCCGCCGTCCGTCATCGGCGGGGTGCCGTCAGGCTCGGTCGACCCGCCGTGATGGTAGCGTGCCGCGTCGCCGGCCTGCTGCGGGTTCATCCCGAAGTCGACCATGTTGACGACGATCTGCACATGCCCCTGCGGCTGCATGTCCCCGCCCATCAGCCCGAAGCTCATCAGCGGCTGGCCATCCTTGGTCATGAACGCCGGGATGATGGTGTGGAAGGGGCGCTTGCCCGGCGCGTAGGCGTTGACGTGCTTGGGATCGAGCGCGAACTGCTGGCCGCGGTCCTGGAACATGAAGCCGAGCCCGTCGGGCACCAGCCCCGAACCCATGCCGCGATAGTTGGACTGGATGAGGCTCACCATCATCCCCGACTTGTCGGCGACGGTCAGGTAGATGGTGTCGCGCGCGCTGTCGGAGAGCGCGCCCGGCGCGATCGCCTGCGCCGCCTTGTCCATGGCAATGAGCTTGCGGCGCTCGGAGGCATAGTCCTTCGACAGCAGCTGCGCGACCGGCACCTTGGCGAAGGCCGGGTCGGCGTAGAATTTGGCGCGATCCTCGAACGCGACCTTCTTGGCCTCCACCATCACGTGCCAGAAGTCGGCCGAATTCCGGCCCATCGCCTTCAGGTCATAGCCCTCGAGGATGTTGAGCATCTGCAGAGCGGCGATGCCCTGGGTGTTGGGCGGCAGCTCCCAGACGTCGTAGCCGCGGTAGTTGACCGACACCGGCTCGACCCATTCGGAGGTGTGCGCCGCGAAATCGGCCTTGCGGTGCGGCGCGCCGATACGGCGGAAATAGGCGTCCATCCGGTCGGCGAGTTCGCCCTTGTAGAAGGCGTCGCGGCCCTTCTCGCCGATGATGCGATAGGTTTTCGCCAGATCGGGATTGCGGAAGATCTCGCCCTCGGCGGGCGCACGGCCGTCGACGAGGTAGGTCGCCTGCCAGTTGGCGGTTTCCTGCAGCATCGATGCGTTGCGGCGGAAATTGTCGGTGTTCGACTTCCAGTATTTCGCGATCAGCTCGCTGACTGGAAAGCCTTCCTCGGCATATTGGATCGCCGGGAACAGCAGCCGGTTCATCTCGATCTTGCCGAAGCGCTTGTGGAGTTCGAACCAGCCATCGACCGCGCCGGGAATCGTGACGGGCAGCCAGCCGTAGGGCGGCAGTTCGACCTTCCCGCCATTGGCCTTCTTCAGCTGCGCCAGCGTCTGCCCCCTGGGCGCACGGCCCGAGGCGTTGAGCCCGTAGAGCTTCTTGGTCTTGGGATCCCAGACGATGGCGAACAGGTCGCCGCCGATGCCGTTGCCGGTCGGCTCGACGAGGCCGAGCACCGCGTTGGCGGCGATCGCCGCGTCGACCGCAGTGCCGTCCTTCTTGAGGACCGCGACCGCCGCCTGCGTCGCCAGCGGGTGCGAGGTCGCGACCATGCCGTTCATGGCGATGACGGCCGAGCGGCTGGCGAAGGGCGCGCCCGAATAGCGGTCGCCCTGGTCCTTCATCGCCGGGGTTACCGGCTGCGCCTCGCCGCTCGCCGCCACGATCACAGCCGCCACCATCGCCACGATTTTGCGCATCGTCTGTCCCTGCTCCCAGCCATGGAGGCGGGACCCTAACCGAATGCGCTGCAAAGGAAAGGGGGCGGCGCCTGCCCCCAGGCTCCGCCCCCCTGTCGCACGGCGCTGCCCCCAGCGCGGCGCGAAACTAGTCGGTCTTGCGGCGGCGGCGCGCCAGCGCCACCCCGGCGAGCCCGAGGCCGAGCAGGCCGATCATCGCAGGCTCCGGCACCGGCGCGCCGGTGGCGCCATCGACCTGCACCGAAAATCCGAAGCTGCTCGCGAACGGATCGATCCCGCTGGCGCCCGACGCGATCGCGAGCGTGTACCAGCCGGTCATCGGCACGGAAAAGCTGAACAGCGGATCGCCATAGGGTCCGAAGACCGGCGGCGGATCGGTCTCGTCATCGCCAAACGCCAGCCCGCCATAGACGTCGAGGAAGGGCAGCAGATCGTCCGAGTCGGCGTAGAGGCCCTCGAACACGCCGGCGACCGGATCGAACACGCCGGTCGTGCGGCTGACCTGCGCAGTGACGGAATCGCCCGACGTCGCCCAGAAGCGCCAGTAGCTCCACTGCTCCGGATCCATGGTTGTGCCCCCGAGCGGCGCGACCGAGCCGGACTGCGACACGCCGCTCTGCAGCGTGCCGCTATAGGTGATGACGGCGGCATTCGAAGCGCTCGCCGCCGTCAGCAGCGCAAGCGCCGGAAGAAGGTATCGCTTCACCATCGAACTCCTCAAACTCGGTCTCGATGAGACGATCATGCAATAACCGCGCCTTTTTGGCGCAGTAACGATTTCAGGCATTTGAATAACAGGCGTCGGCAAGGTTGTAAAATCGGCCGACAGTTTCAGCCCCGAAACGCGTCTTTCCCGGCGCGGCGGGCAGCGAATTCGTCGACGCTGCGGGCGCGGGTGAAGGGGTTGGTCGCGCGTTCGAGGGCGATGGTCGAGGGCACCGTCGCCTCACCGCGTTCGCGCAGGGCGACGACCTCGGCCATCCGGTCCGCGAGTGCTGCATTGCCGGGCTCGACGGTTAGGGCGAAGCGTCCGTTCGAGGCGGTATACTCATGCGCGCAATAGACCGCCGTCGCATCGGGCAGCGCCATCAGCTTCGCCAGCGAGGCGAACATCTGATCGGGCGTGCCCTCGAACAGCCGGCCGCAGCCCATCGCGAACAGCGTGTCGCCGCAGAACAGCGCGCCGGCATCGTCGAAGACATAGGCGATATGGCCGGCGGTATGTCCGGGGACGTCGAGCACGCGGCCGCGATGTGCGCCGATCATCACGCTGTCCCCTTCGCCGACCCAGCGGTCGGCGGTCCCGATCCGCGCCTGCTCGCCCTGCGGCGCGATCACCCTGGCGCCGGTCGCCGCGACGATGGCGGCGTTGCCGCCGACATGGTCGGGGTGCCAGTGGGTGTTGAGGATCTGTCCGATCCGCCAGCCGCGCGCGGCGGCCGCCTCCAGCACCGGTTCGGCGACGGCGGGATCGACGACGGCGGTTTCGCCGCTCGCCGCGTCATGGACGAGCCAGACATAATTGTCCGACAGGACGGGAACGCGGACAACCTCGAGCGTCATCACCAGGTCCCGATGTTGGGCATCGACACCCAGGGCTCGGCCGGCGCCTTGCGCTCGCCGCGCTGGAGCAGCTCGACCGAGATGCCGTCGGGGGAGCGGACGAAGGCCATCCAGCCGTCGCGCGGCGGCCGGTTGATGGTGACGCCGCCATCCATCAGCCGCTGGCAGATGGCGTAGATGTCGTCGACGGCATAGGCGAGGTGGCCGAAGTTGCGGCCGCCGGTGTAGCCCGCCTCGTCCCAATTGTGGGTGAGCTCGACCTGCGCGCTCTCGTCGCCCGGTGCGGCGAGGAAGACCAACGTAAAGCGCCCGGCCTCGTTCTCGACGCGGCGCACCTCGCGCAGGCCGAGCAGCTCGTAGAAGCGCAGCGACTCCGCGATGTCGGAGACGCGCACCATCGTGTGCAGATACTTCATGCCGCCTTCTCCTCGCGCAGCCTGCGCCCTTCATAGCCTTCGAACAGCGCGACGATCCGGTCGGGGACCGGGCTCGGCGCGCCGCGCACCTCGGCGACATGGACCTGGATGGACTGGGCGGTCGCGCGCAGATCTTCCCTGTCCTTGCCGTGAAACTCGAAGTCGAACGTCATCGACGAGCGGCCGATCCGGCTGCACCGCACGCCGATGTCGATTTCTTCATCGAGCAGCATCGGCGCCTTGTAGTCGACGGTCGCCTTGGCGACGTGGAATTCCAGCGATCCCTCACCGGTCAGCGGCCCGTCGCCGATCATCCCGAGCGCGCGCCAATATTCGGTGATCGCGATGTCGGTGTATTCGAGATAGCGCGCGAAGAAGACGACCGCCTGCGCGTCGACTTCGGCGAAGCGCACCCGCTTGCGGTGGAAGAAGCGGAAATCGGATCGGGCCATCGGTCCCTCGTAGCGGGTTCAGCGCCGGTTCAATGCCAGAGGCGCAGACGCGCGCCAACGCCAGTTTCCACGAGGATCCCATGACCGCCGACCGCACCCGTCTTTTCGCCGCCGCGCTGATTGCCCTCGGGCTGATCACCGGCGGCTGGCTGCTCGGGCAGGGGGTGGCGGCGACCCGGCTTGCCGACCGGGCGGTGACCGTCCGCGGTCTCGCCGAGCGCGACGTCGTCGCCGATCTCGCGACCTGGACCTTCGCCTTCTCGGCCACCGGCAACGACGTCGCGCCGGTGCAGGCGAAGATCGACGCCGACACCGCCGCGATCCGCGCCTTCCTCCAGCGCTACGGCTTCAAGCCCGGCGAGGTCGTCTCGGCGGGCGTGTCGGTCAACCAGTGGGTCGACAACAACCCGGCCTATGGCCCGGGCGGGCGCAAGAACGTGACGGTGCGCCAGCGCCTGCAACTGCGAACGACGAACGTGATGGCGGCGCAGCGCGCGGCCGCCAATGTCTCCGAACTCGTCCGCTCCGGCGTCGCGCTGGAGGAGGGGTCGACCGTCGCCTACAGCTTCACCAAGCTCCAGAGCATCAAGCCGGCGATGATCGGGGCCGCCACGCGCGACGCCCGCGCCGGGGCCGAGCGCTTCGCCGCCGACTCGGGCGCGGCCGTGGGAGGGATCAAGCGGGCGAGCCAGGGCTATTTCTCGATCGGCTCGCGCGATGGCGACGTCGATGCAGGCGACCGCGGCGGCGGCATCGACACGCCCTACAAGAAGGTCCGAGTCGTCACGACCATCGACTTCTATCTGAAGTAGGCCGCACCCGCCTCGCGCTGCGCCGCGTTCCCCGATAGGGTGGCGGCATGGCCTGGCTCTATCTTTTCGCTGGCGGACTGTTCGAGGTCGGGTTCACCACCTCGCTCCGCTATGTCGACGGCTTCCGCAACCTGCCGTGGACGCTGGCGTTCATCGTCAGCGTCACGATCAGCATGGGGCTGCTGCAGCTCGCGTCGCGTACCATTCCGATGGGCACGGCCTATGCGGTCTGGGCCGGGATCGGCGCGGTGGGCACCGTGCTTGTCGGCATCCTGTTCTATGAGGAGCCCGC
>JADCGM010000184.1 GCA_020249025.1 Alphaproteobacteria bacterium | reverse complement strand
ATGAGGTCGAGCGCGTCCTTCTCCTCGAATTCGAGCTGGTCGAGCGTGCGCGCCAGCTCGTCGGCGAGCCGCAGCGCCTCGACCGCGGTCGCCGGCTCGCCGCGCCGCGCCCGCCAGCGCCGGACGATGTCGCAGAGCAGCAGCCGCCGCTCGCAGCTGTCGACCGCGGGCGACACGTCAGCGCCCGCGAACAGGTCGTCGGCGAAGCTGCCGAGCGCCTCGTCCTCGTCGATGTCGCCGATGGGCGTCATCCGCGGCAGCAGCAGCCCGCCGCCGCCCGACAGCCGCACGAAGGCGTCGGTCAGCGCGCGGACGGCGCGGCGGTTGGGCAGCAGGACGGTGGCGCGGGCGAGCCGCATCGGATCGTCGCGGGTGCGCGCGATCAGCCCCTCGGCGAGCGCGTCGACGAACGCGACATGGGGGGGAATGGTGAAAACCCTGGGGCGGGTGTCACTCACTGGCGAGCAGCGCCTCCGTCTTCTTCACCGCGGGTGGCGTACCGACGTCGAACCAGAGCCCCGAATGGACGACGCCGAACAGCCGGCCGCGCTCGATGGCGCGGTCCCACAGGATGTTCGTGGAGAAGCGACCCGGCGGCGGGTCGTCGAAGAAGCGGCGCGACAGCAGCTGGATGCCGGTCCACACATAAGGCGCGACCCGCGCCGGCCGCCGCCGCGAGACCTTGCCCGCCGCATCGAGATGGAAGTCGCCCGGCCCGCCGTGGCAGGTGGCGCGCGCATAGGGCACCACGAGCAGCAGCGCATCCATCTGCGCATCGTCCCAGCGGTCGGTCAGCAGCTGGTGCCAAGGCGTCGGCCCGTCGACCCACCAATTGTCCGAATTGATCGAGAAGAAATGCTCGCGGTCGAGCAGCGGCAGCGCCTTCACCGTGCCGCCGCCGGTCTCCAGCAGCTCGGCGCGCTCGTCGGAGACGAGAATGTCGAGATCGGCGGCGCGGCGCGCCAGATGCGCTTCGACCGCATCGGCGAGATAGTGGACGTTGACGACAACGCGACGCACGCCGGCATCGCGCAGATGATCGAGCGTGTGGTCGAGCAGAGTCGTCCCCGCGACCTGCACCAGCGGCTTCGGGCGCGTCGCGGTCAGCGGCCGCATCCGCTTGCCGAGCCCGGCGGCCATCACCATCGCGGTGTCGACGATCATGCCGCGTCCGCCCAGGGCTGGAGGCGGTAGGCCGCCGGCACGTTGGCCGCGAACCAGTCGGCGACGGGGGCGAGCGCCGGATGCGCCAGATCGCGTTCGAGCAGCCCCCACATCCGCGGCTGGAAGCGGCGGTAGCCGGGCTTCCCGTCACGCTTCCACAGCCGGCAGAAGACGCCGAGGATGCGGGTGTTGCGCTGCGCGCCGAGCGCCCAATAGGCGGTTTCGAACGCGGGCCCCTGCCCGGTCAGCGCCATGTAGCGGTCGAGCATCGCGCGCTCGACCGCCGGCGTCACGTCGCGGCGCGCATCTTCCAGCATCGAGACGAGATCGTAGGCGGGATGGCCGATGAGCGCATCCTGGAAATCGAGAAGCCCGAACCGCGCCGGGCCGCTGCGCCCGGGGATGAGCATGACGTTCTCGGCATGGAAATCGCGCAGCTCGGTCACCGACTGGCCCATCGCGTCGATGGGCGCGAGCGCGGCGCGCCAGGCGGTGGCGAAGCCGTCACGGTCAACCTCCAGCCCGACGGCCGGCGCATACCAGTCGGGGAACAGCATCACCTCGTCGAGCCAGGCGTCGAGCCCGTGTGGCTTGAGGCCCGCGGGCGGCGCATGGCGGTGCAGCTCGACGAGCACGTCGACGATGCCCGAATAGAGCTCGGTCTCGCGCGCGATGTTGGAGTCGACCGTCTCGCGCATCCGCACGTCGCCGAAATCCTCGATGAGCAGCAGCCCCCGGTCGAGATCGCGCGCGAGGATCGCGGGCGCGGCAAGACCGATCCCGGTCAGATACTCGGCGACATGGATGAACGGCCGCGGGTCCTCGTGCGGGGGCGGCGCATCCATCAGGACGGCGGTGCGGCCGGGCGCAACGACGCGGAAATAGCGGCGGAAGGAGGCGTCCCCGGCCAGCGGGCGGATCTCGGCGTCGCCCCAGCCGGCTGCGGCGAGAAAGGCGGGTGCAGCGGCGGGCGGGATCATCGGGGCGGCCATCGGCCCTCCCAACCGGGGGGCACGTCCGCTGTCAAGGATCGTTCCGGCGCACCGGCCCCATCGAGCCGCAAGCGCAGCGCATCAGCCGGCAGGAAGCCGCCCAGCCGCTCGGGCCATTCGATGAGCAGCACGGCGCTCGCGCGCGCCTCGTCGAGGCCCAGCTCGATCGCCTCGTCGGGGTCATCGAGCCGGTAGAGATCGCAGTGCCAGACCGGCAGCCGGGTTTCGGGCGGCTCGTAGGTCTGGACGAGCGTGAAGGTCGGGCTCGGCGCCTCACCCTCGAGGCCGAGCCCCCGCAGGATGCCGCGCGCCAGGGTCGTCTTGCCCGCGCCGAGTTCGCCCGACAGCGCCAGCACGTCGCCGGGGCGCAGTACGCCCGCAAGCGCCGCGCCGGCCGCCTCCACTGCCTCTGGCCCAATCAGGATCATGCGTCGCCTGCGGCGGGTGGCAGGCGGCGGGGCAGGTCGACCGTCACCGTCGTCCCCTCGCCGAGCCGGCTGTCGAGCGACACGGTGCCGCCGTGCAGCTCGGCGAACTGACGGACCAGGGCCAAGCCGAGACCGGTGCCCTGCTGCGGCGCGTTGGAGCCCTTGCGGAAGCGGTCGAAGACCAGCTCCTGCTCGCCCTCGGGCACGCCGATGCCGGTGTCGGCGACGATGATGCGGACGAACGCGTCCTCCTCGACTGCGCTGATCTGGATCGCGCCGCCCGGCGGCGTGAAGCGCACGGCATTGTTGATCAGCGCGTTGAGCAGCTGCTTCAGCCGGCGCTCATCACCCTCGACCGATCCGACCTCAGGCGGCGCATCGACCGCCAGCGTCAGCCCGCGCCCGCCGGCGCTGTCGGCCGCGACGGCCGCCACCGACCGGAGGAGCGGCTCGACCGGCACTTCGGCCCGGTCGAGCGCCAGTTCGCCCGCCTCGTTGGTGGCGAGATCGAGGATGTCGTTGATCAGCAGTTCGAGCCGGTTCGAGGAGCTGAGGATCGACTGTACATAGTCGGCCTGACGCTCGTTGAGCGACCCGGCGTAGCCCGCCGCGAGCATCTCGCTGAACCCCGAGATCGCGGTCAGCGGGGTGCGCAGCTCGTAGGAGATGTTGGCGACGAAGGCGGTCTTCAGCCGGTCGGCGGCCTCCAGCGCCTCGTTGCGGTCGCGCAGCGCGGTTTCGATGCGCACCGAGTCGGTGACGTCGACATAGGTGAAGAGCGCATTGCCGTCGGGCAGCGGGACGGCCGCGAAGTCGACGGTGCGCCCGTCGCTCATCTCGACCCGGGCGCTGCGCGCCTCGCGGCGCTGGCCGGTGGTCAGCTCCTGCAACACGCCGACGACGCGCTTGGCCCGCTCGAAGTCGGCGAGCAGCCCGGCGCGCTGGGTGAGCATGTCGAGGATCGTCGGCAGCCGCGCCAGTTCGCTCCCTTCGAACTGCCACATCTTGGCGAACTGCTCGTTCCACAGCTGGATGCGGCCGTCGGCCCCGAACACCGCGACGCCTTCGAACAGGTTGTTGAGCGTCGCCTGCTGCACCCGGATCAGCGTGTCGCGCGAGCTGGCGAGGCGGAGCTGCTCGGTACGGTCCTCGAAGATCAGCAGCAGGCCGCCATCGGGATGCGGCTGGGCGATGACGCGGACGACGGCGGAGTCGGGCAGCGCCCACATCTCCTCGATCGTCTCGATCGCCGACGTGAACCAGGCCCGTCGCTCGCGCCGCCACGACGGAAAGTCGCGGCTTTCGGGCAGCCGCCGCGCCTCGCGCATGCGCTCGAACACCCGATCGAACTCCGGGCGCTCTTCAAGGAACGCCTCTTCGAGCGCGAACAGGTCGCTGAAGGCGCGATTGTAGAAGGCGAGGGTCTTGTCCGCACCGAACAGCGCGACGCCGGCCGACAGGCGGTTGAGCGTGTCGGTGTGCGACCGCACGAGCCGGTCGCGCTCGGCGCGCGCCTCCTCGCGGTCGGTGACGTCGATGGCGAAGCCGCCGATCTCGCCATTGCCCATCGGGACGTCGGTGATCTGGAGGACACGGCGCTCGTCCCCGATGATGACGGCGGTCTCGCGGACTTGAATGCGGTTCTCGTCGCGGGCGCGGCGCGCCCAGGCGATGGTGCCGTCGACGCCCGCCGCCAGTTCGGCGCCCGCCGTCACCGCTGCCTCGGGCGTCTCCATCGCCACCGCGCGCGCATAGGCGGCGTTGACCGCGACGAGCGACAGGTCCGGCCCGCGCCGCCATACCGGCGTCGGCGAACTGTCGAACAGGGCGATGCCGGCGCGCAGGTTGGCGGCGATCTGCGCCTTTTCGTCCTCGAGCGCGCGGACGGTCGCCTGCATGTCGGTCGCGTCGCGGAACCAGACGACGACGCCGCGCTCGCCCGCCACCTCGGCCGGCGCCGGGCGTCCTTGCGCGACGAGCACGCGCCCCGTCCCCGGCAGCACCACGAAGCGGGAGAAGCCGTCGCCGCCAAGCGTCAGCCGCTGGATGTCGTCGCGCAAGCCCGCGAACTCCGACACGCCAAGCGCCACCGCCAGATCGTCGAGCGCCGCGATCCGCGCATCGAGCCCGAGCCAGCCGCGCAGCGTATCCGAACCGGTCGCGGTGCCGTCGGCGTCGACGATGAGATAGGCCTCGGGCATCGTCGACAGCAGGCCGCGCAGCCGCAGGCCCCAGTGCCGGGCGATGTTGGCCTGCTCGCGGGCGCGGCTCGCGCGGATCACCGACCAGACCGCCACCGCCAGCCAGGCCGCGACGATCGTCGCCAGCGCGACCGCCTGTGCGGTCGGGTCGCTCGACCACGGCGCGGGCGGCAGCGCCGCGGCGGGGGCCGCGGCGACGGTCAGCGGAACAATGGCGAACGGGCCCCAACGCACGCGGAGGAGGATAGCGGACGCCATCCTCCCCCGGCAATGCGCCTGCGTTCGACGACAGCCGCTGCGCCTAGAAGCGCACCTGCGCGCCGACGTAGAAGCGGCGGCCGAACGGATCGTAGACGTCGGCAGCCGTCTCGGTGCCGGTCGGCGAGAGCACGAACGGCGTGCCGGGCAGAAACGGCGGCTTCGAATTGAAGACGTTATCCGCGCCGACGTAGAAGGCGTAGCGCTTGTCCTCGCCGAGATCGAAACGCAGCTGGGTATCGTGATACCAGCGGTCGCCGACGCTGTTCAGCGGCGCGGCGTCCGGATCGCCGATAAGATCGATGTCGCCGATCCCGTTCGACAGATAATTGACCTGCCAGCTGAAGGTGACGACGCCCGCGGTATAGGCCGCCCGCGCCGTCGCCT
>JADCGM010000183.1 GCA_020249025.1 Alphaproteobacteria bacterium | reverse complement strand
CGCATCGTCTGCGGCCCGGCGTAACCGCCGGTGAAGTTGCGGAAGCAGTGCCGGCCGAGCAGGCGTGTCTGGAACACGCAATAGGGCGCATCGACGATGATCGTCGCCGGGGTGTAGCCGTTGTCGAGCGCGGTCATGTAGACGAACGGCTTGAAGGTCGATCCCGGCTGCCGCATCGCCTGCGTAGCGCGGTTGAACTGGCTGCGACGCGCATCGAAGCCGCCGACCATCGCCAGCACCCGCCCCGTATGCGGGTCCTGCACCACCATGCCGCCCGACACCTCGGGGATCTGGCGCAGCGCATAGCGGTCGCCGGCGATGCGGGCGACGGGAACGACGTCGCCGGGCTTCAGCCGCGTCCAGGCGGGCGCATCGGGCGCGCCGCGGAACAGCATCGCGGCGCCCTGCCGGTCCATGCGGCCGCGGCTGCCGTCGGTGAGGCCCAGCGTGATCTCGCCGCCGCTGTTGGCGAGAACGACTGCGGCGCGCCAATTGTCGTAGCCGACCGGCAGGTTGAGCGCCTTCAGCCGCCCCTCCCAGCCCTCGCCGAGCGCGATGCGGTCGGCCGGGCCGCGCCAGCCGCGGGCGCGGTCGAAACGCACCAGCGCATCGCGCAGCGCGGCTTCCGCCGCCCTTTGCATGCGCGGATCGATCGTCGAGCGCACCCATAGACCGCCGGCATAGACGCTGTTGGGCCCCGTCTCGGCGGTTTCGCCATATTGGGCGACGAGCTGGCGGCGGACGTCCTCGAAGAAATAGTCGCCCAAGGTGTCGCGGCGGATGTCGATCTGGCGGATCGTGCCGAGCGGGGCCGCACGCGCGGCGTCGCGCTGTTCGGCGGTGATGTAGCCATTGTCGGCCATCTGCCCGAGCACCCAGTTGCGGCGGTCGATCGCGCGTTGGGTGCGGGTCACCGGGTTATAGTTGGCCGGGCCCTTGGGAAGGATCGCGAGATAGGCCGCCTCGGGCAGCGTCAGCGCGCCGACCGACTTGCCGAAATAGGCCTGCGAGGCTGCCTCGATCCCGTAAGCGTTCCGGCCGAGGAAGATCTGGTTGAGGTAGAGTTCGAGGATTTCCTGCTTCGAGAAGCTGTCCTCGATGCGCCCGGCGAGAATGGCCTCGCGCGCCTTGCGCAGATAGCTGACCTCGTTGGTGAGAAGCAGGTTCTTCGCGACCTGCTGGGTGATCGTCGAGGCGCCGATCGGGCGGCCGGAATTGGTCAGATTGTGCCAGACCGCCGACAGGATGCCGAGATAGTCGAGCCCGCCGTGGGTGAAGAAGGTCTTGTCCTCGGCCGAGATGATCGCCTGGATCATCACAGGCGGGATGTCGGCATAGGGCACGAAGACGCGGCGTTCGCGCGCGAAGCTCTTGATCGGAGTGCCGTCGATGGCCCGGACCTGCGTCGGCATCGGCGGCTCGTAGCTTTCGAGCGCCGCCGCGCTCGGCAGCCCCCGCGCGAGCATCGCATAGCCGGCAAGCGCCAGCAGCAGCAGGACGGCGACGGCGATGGCAGCGCGCCTGGCCCAGCGCTGAACCTCGGGCGGCAGCCGCTCGAAACGCTCGACAAGGCTCCCGCCCCGCCGCAGCCGCATCACGCCACCCTGACCCGCGTCACTCATGATCGGGGGCTATAGCAGCGGGTTGGGCGGGGTGGAACGGGGAGGTGCTGCAGCTCGCCGGAAAGAGCGCCGCGTTCACATCCTCCCGCCCGTCATCGACGCGGCGGGAATGGTGACGGATCGCGCCGCGTCCTCAGCGCGAGGCGATGCGGCGCTCGAAGTGCGCTTCGACGGCGTCGCGGACGCCGCGGGCGATGGTCTTCTGGCCGCTCTCGGAGAACAGGAACTTCGAATCCTCGAGGTTCGACATGAAGCCCGTTTCAAGCAGCACCGACGGCACGTCGGCGGCCTTCAGCACGGCGAAGCCGGCGAAGCGGTGCGCATGGCTGCGGAAATCGACCTCGGGCTCCATCTCGCGCTGGAGCGTCGTCGCGAACTCGGCCGACACGTTCATCGTCTCGCGCTGGGCGAGGCTGAACAGCACGTCGGCGACATCGGCGCTGTCGGCGGCGAGGCGGAAGCTGCCGAGCATACCGGCCTTGTTCTCCTTGGCCGCCAGCCGCGCCGCCTCGCGGTCGGAGGCGACCTCGGACAGCGTGTAGACCGACGCGCCGCGCGCCTCCGCATGCTGGGCCGAGTCCGCATGGATCGAGATGAACAGGTTGGCGCGCGCCGCCTGGGCGATGCGCACCCGCTCGGGAAGCGGAATGAAACGGTCGTCGCTGCGGGTCAGCAGCACGCGGTAGCGGCCGGTCGACTCCAGCTCACGGCTGATGGCGCGGGCGATGGCGAGGGTCGCGTCCTTCTCGAAGCGCCCCTCGTAGACCGAGATGGCGCCGACGTCGTGGCCGCCATGGCCGGCATCGATGACGACGAGCGGACGGAAGCCGGCGCGGGCCGGGCGCGCCACACGCTTGGTCGGGGTGGCGGCGGGTTGCGGATCGCTGGACGTTGCGCTGACCGCGGCGAGCATGCCGCGCGGCGGCGCCATCTCGGCGGGCAGCGGCTTGGCCGCGGCCGGCGCGGCCGGGGTGGCCGCCTTGGGCGTCG
>JADCGM010000182.1 GCA_020249025.1 Alphaproteobacteria bacterium | reverse complement strand
GGATCGCGTAGAAGGCCATGACGTGGCGGACGCTAGGCGCTCCCCGGCGCGGGGTCCAGACGTCTAGAGATCGGCAGTGATCGAAAAGGTGATGCGCCGCGGCACGTTGTAGATGAAGAAGCCCGAGCCGCCGGTGCTGAAGCCGTAGTTGTTGAAGACGTTGCCGACGACGGCGCGCGCGGTCATTGGCGTGCCGTCGACCTTGAAGCGGTAGCGGGTGCCGAGCGACAGCACTGCGCGCGCCGGCACCTCGAGCGAGGTCGTCAGGCTGGCGGTGCGGTCGCTGGTGCTTTCGACGACCGCATCGACCGACAGACCCTCGACCTGCGGCAGCCGGTAATCGAGGACGAGAACCGAGGTGCGGCCGATGGCGCCGATCGGCCGGGCGCGGATCGCGCCGCTGTCGACGAGCGCCCCGCGGACCTTGGCGTCGAGCAGAACCGTGCCGGCGACGACGTTGAGCCCCTTGGCGAGCTCGCCGGCCAGACTCAGTTCGATGCCGCGGTGGCGGACCGCGCCGAGCTGGCCGAAGCGGTTGGCCGAATCGAGGTTGAAATAGGGTTTGCGGACCTCGAACAGCCCGGCGACGAGCTTGAGCTTGGAGGTTATCGCCCAGCGCACGCCGCCATCGACCTGACGGGTGTGGATCGCCGGCGGCGCCTCGGCGCGGTTGACCGCCTCGATCGGCGCGACCGGGCTCTCCTCGAGACCGCGGGTGTAGCCGGCATAGGCGACGACGTCGTCCGACACATAGGCGGCGGCGGTGGCGTTGAAGAGCCACGGCTTGTCGCGGGTTTCGGGAACGAGGCGGCCGGGCTGGGTGATGGTCTTGCGATAATCGGTCTTCTGGAGCCCGAGGCTCAGTTCGCCGACCTTCTTCCAGCGGCCCTCATAGGCGAGGCCGACGGTGCCCTGCTCGACGCGGTCGCGGGTCTGCGGACCGAAGGCGAACAGCGGCACCGGCCGGTCGACCTGCGCGGCGAGCGACACGGTGCCGTAGTTGAGCAGCTGCGAACCGCCGTAGCGCCGCTTCTGTTCGCGCCCGCGCAGCGAGGCGTGGATCACGTGCAGTCTGTCGCCGTCGACGATGCTCCGCGACACGCGCAGCTCGCCCGACACCGAGCCGTAGCGCAGCTCGGGATTGGCGACGACAAGGCTGGTCGCGGTGGCGGCGGGCGTGACCCCGGCGAAGATGTTGGCGAAGCTCGTCTCCTCGACGACGAGCGAGCGGAACGCGCCGCCCCGGATCGTCCAGCCGCCGAGCCGCGCCCGCGCCAGCACGCCGTAATTGTCGGCATGGCCGTCGTTGTCGGCCCAGTCCTGGCCGATGTAGTTGCGCCGCTCGATCTTCGGGGGGAGCCGGGTGCCGTCGGTGAACAGCAGCGGCTGCGCCTCCTCGTCGCTGAAACGGATGCGGCTCCAGAACGGGATGATCTCGACATCGTCGGCCGGGCGCCAGCGCGGCAGGATCGCGACGCTTTCGTACTTCGGCGCGCCGCCGAAGTGCTCCTGCTCGCGGTACACGCCGACGCCGAGCGCGACGCCGAGCTTGCCCTCGACCAGAGGCACCTTGGCGTCGAGCTCGGCCGACCAGCCGCCGAACGGCCCCAGCGTCAGCGCCGGACTGACGATGAGTTCGTCGCCAGCGCGGCGAATCGTGAAGTCGGCGATGCCGGTCGGGGCCGGAAAGGGATAGGACTGGGCGGTGAGGCCGACGCGGACCGTGCTGCCCTCGGCAATCCGGTCGGTCAGCCGGGCCTGCTGGTCGAAGTAGAGGCCGTCGAGGCGCACGTTTCCGGCATCGACGGGCGAGAAGCCGCGCACGTCGAATGCGTTGTACAGCCCCACACGCTCGTTGCCGACACTGGAACCGAAGGCGTCTTCGGCCTCTCGGGCGGCATTGTCGTCCGTGCGCTGGGCGTAAGCGGGAGCGACCGCGGCAGCCATGACGGCGACCGCAAGCAACACTCTGCGCATCTTACCCCTTGTTCCTCCCTATCCCTCGCGACTACCAGCCGTTGCGGGGACGGTCCATGCCTGCAAACCAGCGGTGGCGAACCTGTGGCTTTTCGGCAACCCGGACCGCTGCCGCCTTGACCCCTTGCAGCCGCTCGGCTATGCGCACCGCCTTTCCCGGACACTCCGTCGGACGAGAACAGGAACCAACGATGTCGCGCGTTTGCGAGCTGACCGCCAAGGGCCGTCAGGTGGGCCACAATGTTTCCCACGCCAACAACAAGACGAAGCGCACCTTTCTGCCCAACCTGCAGAATGTGACGCTGATCTCGGACGCCCTGCAGCGCTCGGTGCGCCTGCGCGTGTCGATGAACGGCCTGCGCTCGGTCGAGCATGTCGGCGGCCTCGACAATTGGCTGCTGAAGACTTCGGACACGCAGCTGTCGATCAAGGCGCGCCGTCTGAAGCGCGAGATCCAGAAGAAGCAGGGCGAGCAGGCCGCGGCCTGATTCGCAGCGCTTTCTGCCGAGACGAGACAGGCGGCCGGGTCACCCCCGGCCGCCTTTCGTTTGCGCGCTAGCGACGGCCGGCGGGCAGCGCGAACTTCATCAGCACGGTGCGCTGGGCGCCTGAAAAATTGTCGTCGCTGAGAATGTAGATCGCGGTCTGCCCGCGCTCGCGGCGGACGGCGATCCCTTCCATGTTGTCGAGCGTCAGCGGCGGGGCGAGGCGCGCCAGCTCGCGCGGGACGACGGTGGCGCCGGGGCGGATCGCCTCGACATCGACAATGCCGATCATCGCCGACACGCCCTTCAGCCGCGAGAAGCCACGGTGCAGCACCAGCAGCCGGCGCTCGTCGAGGAAGATCGCGTCGGTCGGCACGACATCGCCGGGCGAATCGTAGCGGAAGG
>JADCGM010000181.1 GCA_020249025.1 Alphaproteobacteria bacterium | reverse complement strand
GGTCGCCTTGAAACCGACCCAGGTGCCAGCGAACCGCGACATGGCAAAGCCGAGCAGGCCGTATTCGACATATTCCTGGACGCTCGCCGGGTAGAGGAACGGCACGAAGGCGGCCGAGAAATTATGGTCGGACTGGTGGGGGAGGGTGGACGACTTGGCGCCATGATCGTCGCCGACGATGGCGAGCACGCCGCCATGCGGCGAGGTGCCGGCGGCGTTGGCGTGCTTCAGCACGTCCATGGCGCGGTCGAGGCCCGGGCCCTTGCCATACCAGATGCCGAAGACGCCGTCGAAGCGGCGGTTGGGGTTGAGCTCGACATGCTGGGTGCCCCAGACCGCGGTCGCGCCAAGCTCCTCGTTGACGCCGGGGACGAAGCGGATGTCGTGGCTTTCGAGCAGCTTCTTGGCGCGCCACAACTCCTGGTCGTAGCCGCCGAGCGGGGAGCCGCGGTAACCCGAGACGAAGCCGGCGGTGTTGAGACCTGCCGCCTTGTCGCGCGCCTTCTGGATCAGCGGAAGGCGGACGAGCGCCTGAGTGCCGGAGAGGAAGACACGGCCGTCCTCGAACAGATACTTGTCGTTGAGTGACACCGACGGCTTGGCGGCCATTCCACACTCCCCAGTCAATAGGTCATGTATACTGACCTAATGAGAGTCGCGCAATAATGTTTCACGCTGGCGGACCATTCTTCAGCCGGCTCGCCAGCACGAATTTCAGGATCAGGAACACCACCCCGGCCGCGCCCCCAAGGGCGGCGTGGATAAGCCAGAAGGTGGTCGTCGGCATGATTTCCAGCCAGCCGCCAACCCAGCCGACGATCGAGTTTCCGGCGAAGAAGGCGAGATAATAGAGCCCGATCACGGTCGCGTTGACGGCCGGCGGGGCCAGCCGCGCGAACAGCGCCAGGCTGACGGGCAGCAGGTTCGCAAAACCGATCGAGTTCAGGACGTGGAAGGCGACCGGCCAGAACAGGCCGATCCTGCCGCCCGCCGGCTGCGTCGCCGCGGCCATGAACAGGCACAGCATGCCGCCGACGATGAACACGGTGCCGATGATCATTTTCCCGAGCTCGTCGGGTTCGTTCCAGCGCTTGCCGTACCAGCGCCAGAAAAGCGCCACGAGCGCGAGAAAGGAGACGCTGACGACGGCATCGAGCGTCACCAGCCAGGTGGTCGGCAGCTTGGTGCCCATGAAGTTCAGATCGAAATTCTCATCGCCCCAGACGAGGTAGGCGTTGAAGATCTGGTTGTTGGGGACGATCGCGATGGCGAGCACCGGAATGAGCAGCAGCAGGGCAACGACCGCGCCCCAGTCGTCGCGGCTGAGTTTCGCCTTGGGCGCAGCGGTCCCTGGCGCGGGCCGGACATCGTCGGCGGGCAGGTAGCGGCGGCCGGCGACATAGATGGCGAGGCCGAGCAGCATGCCGACGCCAGCGGCGCCGAAGCCCCAGTGCCAGCCGACCGTCTCCCCGAGCGTCCCGACGATCAGCGGCGCCGCGATCACGCCGGCGTTGATGCCGAGATAGAAGATCTGGAAGGCGTCGGCGCGGCGGTTGTCGCCCTCGCCGTAGAGCGCGCCGACCTGGCTCGCGATGTTGCCCTTGAACAGCCCGACGCCGATGACGAGCGCGAGCAGTGCGAACAGGAACGCGGCCTCGATCGCCATCAGGAAATGGCCGAGCGACATGACGATCGCGCCGTAGAGCACTGCCCGGTTCCGGCCGATGAAGCGGTCGGCGATCAGTCCGCCGGCGATGGGGGTCAGGTAGACGAGCGCAAAGTAGGTCCCGACGATCGCGGACGACAGCGCCTGCCCTTCGAGCCCGCCGTAGAGCGTCCGGAATTCGGCGAAGAACCAGACCTTTTCGAGCCGCGCAGGTTCGAACAGATATTTGACCATGTAGAGCGCCAGCAGCGCCTGCATGCCGTAGTAGGAAAAGCGCTCCCAGGCCTCCGTGAAGGCCAAATACCAGAGCCCGCGGGGATGGCCGAGGATGTCGCGGTCTGCGTGGGGGCGGACGGTGGCTTCGGGGGTGGTCATCGCGGCAGGCTATCGGCGGCGCCAAGGGAAGGGAAGGGGAGCCCCGTCGCTGCCGCCGCGTCATTTCGGCTTGTGCTGCATTGCGTTGTTCACAAAACCCCGCCAAAGGCGAGCGCGCGGGGGGCGCAACAGATTTGTCCGGACAAGGAGTCGAGATATTGCGTCGACCGTTTCCCCTGATCGCGGCAGCGCTCGCGCTGCTGGCGCTCGGCGCCTGCGGGCGTGGCGACGATGCCGGCGGCGGCCAGCGCGGTCCCGGCGGCCCCGGCGGCCGTCAGGCCCCGGTCGTGACCATCGCGACCATCGAACCCGTTCGCTTCGCCGACACCATTGAGGCGGTGGGCACCGCCTATGCGAAGGAATCGACGGTTCTCGCCTCGACCGTGACCGAACGGATCGTGCGGCTGAACTTCCGCGACGGCGAGCAGGTCCGCAAGGGCGATGTCATCGCCGAACTGGCCCGCACCGAGGAAGCCGCCGACCTTGCCGGCGCGCAGGCGCAGGTTCGGGAGGCCGAGCAGCAGCTGCAGCGCCTGCGCGCGCTCCAGAAGCAGGGCTTCGCGACCAATGCCCGCGTCGACGAGCAGCTCGCCCTCCTCAACGCCGCCCGCGCCCGCGCCGGTGCGGTTTCGGCGCAGATCGGCGACCGCGTCATCCGCGCGCCGTTCAACGGAGTCATCGGTCTGCGCCGGATTTCGGTCGGCGCGACGGTCAGCGCCGGAACGGAGATCGCGACGGTTGCCGACATTTCGTCGATCAAGCTCGATTTCTCGGTGCCCGAATCCTTCCTCGGCGCGATCCGTACGGGGCAGCCGATCGAGGCTCGCGCCGCCGCCTATTCGAACGAACTGTTCAAGGGCGAGATCGAGGGCATCGATCCGATCGTCGATCCGGCGACGCGCTCGGTCATCGTCCGCGCGGTGCTGCCGAACGCCGACCGGCGGCTGCGCCCGGGCATGCTGCTGACCGTTTCCATCATTTCCAATCCGCGCATGGTCGTCGCGGTGCCGGAGCTGGCGCTCGTCGCCGAGGCCGACCGCACCTTCGCCTTCAAAGTCGACAGCGAGATGACCGCACTGCGCACGCCGGTCCGTACCGGCTCGCGGCAGAACGGCCTCGTCGAGATCACGCGCGGCTTAAAGCCGGGCGACCGCATCGTCGCCGAGGGCGTCGTCAAGGTGCGTGACGGCGGCAAGGTTCGCGACCATGATGCGGCGGACGGCGGCGAGCGCGGGGGCGCGGCCACCGCCAAGGGGGACCGCGGGGGC
>JADCGM010000180.1 GCA_020249025.1 Alphaproteobacteria bacterium | reverse complement strand
GGCTGCCGGTGGCGGCGACGCGCTTGATGGTGGCGCGGACGTTGTTGATCGCTCCCGACGAGCCCGACAACTCGGTGTCGAGACCGGCGCGGACGCGAAGCTCCTCGTTCTCGCGCTTGAGGCGTTCGGTCTCGGTCGCGCGCTGGACGGCGAGCAGCAGCGCATCGGCCTGAAACGGCTTCTCGATGAAGTCATAGGCGCCGCGCTTGATCGCGGCGACTGCCGTCTCGATGTTGCCGTGGCCCGAGATCACGATGACCGGAAGCGACGGATCGCGGTTCTTGACCTGCTCGAGCAGTTCGATGCCATCGAGCTTGGAGCCCTGCAGCCAGATGTCGAGGATGAGCAGAGCCGGCCGCCGATCGGAGAGCGCGGCGAGCGCCTCGTCGCTGTTGGACGCCGTGCGCGTCTCGTAGCCTTCGTCCTGCAGAACGCCGGCGATGAGATCGCGGATGTCCGCCTCGTCGTCGACCACCAGGATATCGAGCGCCATGCTTATCCCCGCTGTCCTGCGCCGGCGACGGCCGCCGGTTCGCTGCCTTCGGTGTCCAGTTCGGCCAGTGCGCGCATGTCGAAGACCATGCGTGCGATGGTGCCGCCGCCGGGCGCATCGCCGAGATCGAGCTCGCCGCGATGTTCCTCGACGATTTTCTTCACGATGGCGAGGCCGAGGCCGGTGCCGCGCGCCCGCGTCGTCACATAGGGTTCGGTGAGCCGGTCACGCTTGTCGGCGGGCAGGCCGACGCCATTGTCGACGACGGCGACGGCGAGCCGGTCGCCGTAGACATCGACGGTGAGGCGCACCTCGCCGTCGTCGCCGCCCTTCGCCGCGACCGCCTCGGCCGCGTTCTTCAGCAGATTGGTCAGCGCCTGGCTGAGCTGGCGGCGGTCGCAGACAAGCAGCGGCGGCGTCTCCGGCATTTCGAGAACGAAGCGGATGCCGGGATTGGCGACCTCCTGGAGGAACAGCGCCTGCCGGGCGATGTCGAGCACCGGTTCGGGCCGGAAGACGGGCTTCGGCATCCGCGCGAAGGACGAGAACTCGTCGACCATCCGCCGCAAGTCGCCGACCTGGCGGACGATGGTGCCGGTGAGCGAGTCGAACGTCTCCCGGTCCTCGGCGATCTGGCGGGCATATTTGCGCTGGAGGCGTTCCGCTGACAGCTGGATTGGGGTCAGCGGATTCTTGATCTCGTGGGCGATGCGGCGGGCGACGTCGGCCCAGGCGGCGCGGCGCTGGTCGGCGAGCTGGGCGCTGATGTCGTCGAAGGTCAGGACATAGCCGTCCGGGCCGAAGGTCAGGCGGACGGCAAGCGTCTGGGTGTCGGCGCCGCGCGGGATCCGCGCCTCGCCATTGGCCTGGCCCTGACGCGTCGCGACATCGAGAAGGTCGGCGAGTTCGGGCACCGCATCCGCGAGCGCGCGGCCGACGAGATTGCCGCCTGGCACTGCCAGCAGCGCCTCGGCCTGCTCGTTGGCGAGCTGCACGATTCCGCGCGTGTCGATGTACATCACGCCAGCTGAGACGCCCGACAGCACCGCCTCGGTGAACTGGCGGCGGCGGTCGAGCTGCTCGTTGGCGCCGACGAGCGCATTTTGCTGCGCCTGGATCTGGCTCGTCATGCGATTGAACGTGCGGGCGAGCGTCGCCAGCTCGTCGGGATTGCCGCGCACCGAGACGCGGGCAGTGAGATCGCCCTGCCCGACCCGCTGGGCGGCGCTGGCGAGACGTCCGATCGGCGCGACGAGGCGGTTCGCCAGCCACAACGCGAACCAGATGGCGGCGGCGAGAATGAGCAGCGACACGACGACCAGCATGAGGTTGAAACGGAACTGCAGCGCGCGCGAGCGATCGATGAGCTGCTTGTAGTCGCTGAGCGCACTCTTGGTTCGTGCTGCGTTGGCAAGGACTTGCGGATCGACCTTGCGACTGACGTAGAGGTAGCGCTCCAGCAACGGATCGATGCGGATCAGCGCCTCGACGCGGTCGGTGGTCGAACCGATGATCACCGCCTGCCCCTGCCGGGCGCGTTCGATGTCGAAGCTGATCAGCCGCTGTTCGAGCGGCGTGCCCTGGATCGCGGTCGATTGCAGGATGGCGAAGCCGTCGCGCGTCGGCGTGAAGATGCTCGCCTCGGTCAGGCCGCGGACGACGACCTGGGTTTCGAAGGCGTCCTTGAAGGCGCGGCTCTGGATCGGGACGATCTGCGCGTCGCGCGCCACGTCGCCGGCCATCGGCGCGATGTCGCCGGCGATGCGCTGCTTGTTCTCCTCGACATAGGCCTGCGCGACCCGGTCGGCGTTCTCGAGGATGGTGCGGGCGCGGTCGGAGAACCAGAACTGCACGCCGAACTGGAAGAGCAGCGAGGCGAAGACGACGACGAGCAGGGTCGGCACCGCGGCGATGGTCGAGAACAGCGCGACCATGCGAACATGGAGCCGCGCGCCCGCCTGCCCCTCGCGACGGCGGGCGAACAGGATCGCCAGACGCCGCGCGATGAGCACGATCAGCGCCATCAGCGGCAGCAGGTTGGCGACGAGCAGCAGGGTGACGAGTGGCGGCGAGAAGCCGCGCGCCGGCGCCCGCTCGCCGGTCAGCACCGCATAGGAGGCGATGCCGAGGACGAGCGCGAGGATGGCGAAGCCGATCTCGAGCCGCGGGTAAAAATCGATGCGCGTGGTCCAACGATCGATGCGCCGGCGCAACAGACGCCAGCGTCGCTGGTCGGTGGGAACCGCCGTCGGACTCATCGCGGAGGACTGTAGTGCGTCAGCGTGGCCTTTGGAACACAATGTTGCAGCCGCGCATGATTGCGCCCCGGTCAGCGCGCCGCGCGGCGGATCGGCGAGGGGTCGATGGCGAGGTCGGTCAGCTTCTTGCGAAGCGTATTGCGGTTGATCCCCAGCAGCTTGGCCGCCTGGATCTGGTTGCCCCGGGTGGCCGCCAGACTGAGCATGAGCAGCGGGCGCTCCATCTCGGCGAGGATGCGGTCGTAGAGGCCGTCCGGCGGCAGGTC
>JADCGM010000018.1 GCA_020249025.1 Alphaproteobacteria bacterium | reverse complement strand
GGCAGCGCCGCCTCCACCGCCGCCGCCATCTCGCGCGCGGTCTCGACATCGACGCGGCGGACGCCCGCCGGCGTCGCCTGCACGACGGGGCCGGCGACGAGCGTCACCTCCGCCCCCAGCCGGGCGAGCGCTGCGGCAATGGCGAAGCCCTGCTTCCCCGAAGAGCGGTTGGCGATGTAGCGCACCGGGTCGATCGGCTCGTGCGTCGGCCCGGCGGTGACGATGGCGCGCTTGCCGGCGAGCGGCTTCGGCTGGGGGCTGAGCGCCGCCTCGACCGCCGCGACGATGCGCTCGATCTCGGGCAGGCGGCCGGGGCCGAACTCGCCGCACGCCATCTCGCCCTCGTCGGGCTCCAGCACCGTCACCCCGTCGCCGCGCAGCGTCGCGACGTTGCGGACGGTCGCCGGGTGCAGCCACATCCGGACGTTCATGGCGGGAACCGCCAGCACCGGCTTGTCGGTCGCCAGCAGCACGGTCGAGGCGAGGTCGGACGCCGCCCCCGTCGCCATGCGCTGGAGGAGGTTGGCGGTCGCCGGGCAGACGAGCAGCAGATCGGCCTCGCGGCTCAGCCGGATATGGCCCATCTCGGCCTCGTCCTTGAGGCTGAAGAGATCGGTATAGACCGGGTTCTCGCTGAGCGCGGCGAGGCTGAGCGGCGTCACGAACTGCTGCGCGCCGTCGGTCGGAACGGCGGTGACGCTCGCGCCCGCGCGGCGCAGCTCGCGGATCAGCTCCAGCGACTTGTAGGCGGCGATGCCGCCACCGACGATCAACAGGATGCGCTTGCCGGTCAGCATCGCGCCACCCTAGCCGACGAGCGCCGTCAGGCCGAGTCCGAGCGCGAGCCCCACCGCGCCCGCCAGCCACAGCGGCCAGACGCGCCGGTCCTTCACCGCGATCTCGGGCAGCGGCCGCTGCGGCGGGGCGGCGCCTTCGAGCGGCAGCAGCGCCATCACCCGGCGCAGGAAGCCGGGCAGTTCCCTGAGGCTCCGCGCGCCGAGCACCAGCGCATCGGCGACATGCGCCTCCGGACCCAGCTCGTCGCGCATCCAGTCGCGCACGAAGGGCTCGGCGATCTCCCACATGTTGACGTCGGGATCGAGCGCCAGCGCAACGCCCTCGACCATCACCATGGTCTTCTGGAGCAGCAGCAGATGCGGCTGCGTCGGCATCTCGAACTGGCGCGTGATCGTGAACAGGCCGTCGAGCAGCGAGCCGACCGAGATGTCCTTGACCGGCAGCCCGCGGATCGGCTCGCCGACCGCCCGGAGCGCCGTCGCGAACTCGTCGACCGAATGATAGGCCGGCACATAGCCCGCCTCGAAATGGATCTCGGCGACCCGGCGGTAGCCGCCGGTCAGCAGCCCGTAGAGGATCTCGGCGAGATAGACGCGCGCCCGCCGGTCGAGCCGGCCCATGATGCCGAAGTCGATGACCGCGACCCGCCCGTCCGGGCAGGCGAACAGGTTCCCCTGATGCATGTCGGCATGGAAGAAGCCGTCGGCGATGGCCTGCCGCAGGAAGGCGCGCACGAGGCTCGCGGCGAGCGTCTTGCGGTCGAAGCCCGCAGCCTCCAGCCCGGCGCGGTCGGTGAGCTTGATGCCGTCGATCCAGTCGATGGTGAGCACGCGCCGCGTGGTGCGCGCCCAGTCGACGCCGGGGACGCGGAAGCCCGCTTCCGCCGCCATCGTCTCCGCCAGCTCGCTGGCCGACGCCGCCTCCAGCCGCAGGTTGAGCTCGCCCTCGGTCCAGCGCTTGAAGCTGTCGATGACCGCGCGCGGGCGCAGCCGCGCCGCCTCGCCGCCCAGCCCCTCGACGCGGATCGCCGCCCATTCATAGGTCTCGATGGCTTCGGCGAAGGCGGGCTCGATGCCGGGGCGCAGCACTTTCAGCGCCACCGTGCGCCCGTCGCTCGTCACCGCCTTGTGCACCTGCGCGATGGAGGCCGCGCCCACCGGGTTGGGGTCGATGCTCGAGAACAGCTGATCGGTCTTCCCCTCGAAGGCCTCGTCGAGCGCGGCGCGGATCGCGGAGAAGGGGACGGGCGGCAGCTTGTCCTGCAGCCGCAGCAGATCGGTCGCCGCCTCGTCGCCGACGAGATCGGGGCGAGTGGCGAGCGCCTGGCCGAGCTTGATCGCCGCCGGGCCGATGGCCTCGAACGCCTCGGCGTAGCGCGGCACGTCGGGCAGGCGCGCGCCGAACCGGGCCAGGCGCGCCAGCCGCCGCACCCCCGGCGGCGCATTGCGGTCGCGCTCGATGCCGAGCAGCGCGCCATGGCGCGCCAGCGTCCGTCCCCAGCGCGCCAGCCGCCACAGATGGGTGAGCGCGGCGGTCAAACCTTCCAGCCGCTGTGGATGGCGACGAGGCCGCCGAGGATCGGCTCCACCTTCGTGCGCTTGAAGCCTGCGGCGGCGATCATGCGCTCGAATTCGGGCATCGGCGGGAAGCGGCGGATGCTCTCGATGAGGTAGCGATAGGCCTCTTCGTCGTTCGCCACCACCTTGCCGATCTTCGGCACGACATGGTGCGAATAGGCGTCATACACCTCGCCGAAGCCCGGCCATTCGGTCGTCGAGAATTCGAGGCAGAAGAAGCGCCCGCCGAACTTCAGGACGCGGTGCGCTTCGCGCAGCGCCTTGGGGATGTCGGTGACGTTCCGGATGCCGAAGGCGATGGTGTAGGCGTCGAACTCGCGGTCGCCGAAGCTGAGCGTCTCGGCGTTCTGTTCGGACCATCCGAGATCGCCCTGCCCGCGCTTGGCCGCCCGGTCCTGCCCGACTTTCAGCATCTCGGGGTTGATGTCGGACACGGTCACCTGCGCGCCGCGCTTCGCCATACGGAAGGCGATGTCGCCGGTGCCGCCCGCCATGTCGAGGATGCGCTCGCCGGCGCGCGGCTTCACACGGTTGACGAAGGCGTCCTTCCAGACGCGGTGCAGGCCGCCCGACATGAAGTCGTTCATGAGGTCGTAGCGCGCCGCCACCCGCTCGAAGACGGATCGCACGCGCCGCGTCTTCTCCTCGGGAGAGACGGTCTGATAGCCGTAGGAGACCTGTTCCATCGTGCGAGCGGTCTAGCCGAGCCTTGTGGCGACGGCAAACGCGGCCTACCTCGATTCGGGTCATGCCCGAGCTTCCCGAAGTCGAAACCGTCGCCCGCGGCCTTGCCCGCGTCTGGGAGGGGCGGCGCTTCGCCCGTGTCGAGGCGCGGCGTCCCGACCTGCGCCGCCCGCTGCCGCAGGACCTCGGCCAGCGGCTGACCGGTGCGCGCATCGAACGCGTCGGACGGCGCGCCAAATACGGCCTCGTCGACACCGACCGCGGCGACACGCTGATCTTCCACCTCGGCATGTCGGGGCGGATGCGTCTCGATCCGACCGAGATCGAGACGCACGACCATATCCTGTTCACCACCGACGAGGGCCGCGTCGTCGCCTTCAACGACGCACGGCGGTTCGGCTCGCTCGACCTGACCGAGACGGCGGCGCTCGACGCCCATCCGCTGCTCGCCGGGATCGGCCCCGAGCCGCTCGGGCCCGGCCTCACCGAGGCGCATCTGGCCGAGGCCTTCGCAGACCGCATCGCGCCCGTGAAGGCGCTGCTGCTCGACCAGCGGCTCGTGGCGGGCCTCGGCAATATCTATGTCTGCGAGGCGCTCCACATCTCGGGCATCCATCCCGAACGTCCGGGCGGCAAGGTCAAGCGCGCCGAGATCGCCAAGCTCGTGCCCGCGATCCGCGAGGTGCTGACGCAGGCGATCGAGGCAGGCGGATCGACGCTTAGGGACTATGCCCAGGTCGACGGCGAACTCGGCTATTTCCAGAAACAGTGGCGCGTCTACGGCCGCGAGGACGAGGGCTGCCCGGCGTGCGCCAAGCCCGTCCAGCGCATCGTTCAGTCCGGCCGCTCCAGCTTCTTCTGCAAGCGCTGCCAGAAGTAGGGGTTGGCCGGGTTCGGGGCGGGTCGCCCAATCCTCACCTCACCCTTACCCTCTCCATCAAGGAGAG
>JADCGM010000179.1 GCA_020249025.1 Alphaproteobacteria bacterium | reverse complement strand
GCACCGCCGCCAGCACCGCATCGTCCGCCTCGCTGCGCGCGGTCGCGAAGATGCGGGCGCGGTCGCGGTCGAGCAGCCCGCTCATCTCGGGGGTGAAGGCCATCGCCGCGCCGCCAGCCTTCGCCCGCTCCAGCGCGGCGACAAGGTCGCGCGCATTCGCCGCCGGGTCGATGCCCGTCGTCGACTGCACGACCCCGATGCGAAGCGTCTGCGTCACGCCGCCAGCAGCGGATCGAGCCCCCCGGCGCGGTCGAGCGCCGCCAGATCGTCCGAGCCGCCGATATGCTTGCCGTCGATGAACACCTGCGGGACGGTGGTACGCCCGGCGGCGCGCTCAAGCATCTCCGCGCGCTTGGGGCCGCCCATGGTGATGTCGTACTCCTCGAACTCCACGCCCTTCGACGTCAGCAGCGACTTGGCGCGCGTGCAATAGGGGCACAGGAACTTCGTGTAGATCTCGACCTTGGCCAATGCTCGTCTCCTCTCCCCCGATATGGCGCGCGGCTCAGGCGCGCACAACCCGCGCAAAACTGACCACCCCGACCGAAACCGCCCCCGCCCGCCGCAGCGCCCGCGCACAGGCCGCCGCCGTCGCTCCGGTCGTCAACACGTCGTCGACGAGAAGGATGCGCCGGCCCGCGACCTGCGCCCGCCGCCCCGGCGGCACGACAAAGGCGCCGCGCAGATTGTCGCGCCGCTCGGCGGGGTTCATCCCCTGGCTCGGCCGCGTCGCCTTGCGCCGCACGAGCGCATCGACCGCCAGCGGCGCGTCCGTCGCCTGCGCCAGCGCCCGCGCCAGATCGGCGGCCTGATTATAGCCGCGCCGCCACAGCCGCCAGCGGTGCAGCGGCACCGGCACCAGCGTCGCCCCTTCGGCCAGCTCGCCCGCCGCGCGCCGCATGTGCCCGGCCATCATCGGCGCCAGATGCTGGCGGTCGCCATGCTTCAGCGCCAGCACGGCGGCGCGGGCCGCGCCGGCATAGGCGAAGGGCGCGCGCGCGACATAGGGCGGCGGGCTGGCAAGGCAGGCCCCGCACAGCGCGCCGGCGGGCTGCGGCACCTCGAACGGATCGCCGCAGGCGGCGCACATCGGCGGCGTGATGAAATCGAGCGTCGGCCAGCAGCCAGCGCAGAACACCCCATCGGCATCGACGATGGTCCCACAGGCCGGGCAGCGCGGCGGTAGCACCAGATCGAGCGCGCCCGCCGCCAGCCGCCGCACCGTCGCCGCGATGCGCGCCGCGGCGCTTTCGCCCGCCATGCCGATGCCCCCACCCTGCATGGCGGCGGATGCTACGCCCGGTGCGGACGGTTGCGCCAGCGAAATAGGGCTAACGCGTCGCCGTGTAGAGCCGCGCCGGCGGGATGTTCAGCGGCTCGAACGCGGTTTCGACTTTTCCGAACCGCGGCGCGAGATAGTCGGCCACCTTTGGCGAGAACTGATAGACGAGAAACCGGCCGCCGGGCCGCAGCGCATCGCGCGTCGCATCGGCGATCTTGTTGGCCACAGCCTCGGGCATCGTCGAAAACGGAATGCCTGAGATCACAACATCGGCCAAGCCGAACCCATGATCCGCGAGCACCGCGCCGATATCGGCGGCCGAACGGTGCATGACGATCAGCCGCGGATCGCGGATGCGGCTGCGCAGGAAGGCGGCGAAGTCGGCATTGAGCTCGAACAGCACCAGCCGCGCATCGGGGTGCATGCGCCGCAGCACCTCGACCGAGATGTTGCCGATGCCCGGGCCATATTCGACGATGAGCCGCGCCTTGGCCCAGTCGACCGGGGCGAGCAGCCGCTCGGTCATCCGCCGGGAACTCGGCACCACCGAGCCCAGCATCTTGGGGTGCTTCAGGAACTCGCGCGCGAAGAGCGCCATCTGCTCGCGCCGCGACGGAAACCGCCGCTCGAGCCGTCCGCTGCCGATCGCCGCCGCCCGCTCCATTCCGCACCTCGCATCCGGTTGCACCCGTCCGGGCCGCCGGCCCGAAGGGTGCAAACCGTCAAGCACGCGAATGGTGCCAGTGCGCGTCGGCGGCGGCGTGGCGCACCGCCTCGATCGCCGCCATCGAATTCGCGGGATCGTCGGGCGGCAGCGGCCAGGGCGTGCCGTCGCGGACATGGCGGACGACCGCATCGAGCTGCGCCGCATAGGTCGATGGGCCGGCCACCTCCTCCTCGCGCGTGCCGGCCCGGGTCTCGACGATCAGCGCATGGCCGAGCTGCGGGGCAAGCGGGTTGCGCACCGTCATCCGTCCCTCGTCGCCGGTGACGACGAGCGACGCGCTCCGCCCGCTCGCGATCATCGAGGCATGGATCTCGGCGGTCAGCCCGTCGGGAAAGACGAGCTCGGCCGCAACCGCCGCATCGACGCCCTCCTCCATCCGCATCTGCGCACGGCGCACCACCGGCTCCGCCCCGGCGAGCCCACGGCACCAGGTCAGCGGATAAAGGCCGAGGTCCATCAACGCGCCGCCGCCCAGCGCCGGCGTCCAGCGGAATTCGCCGGCCCGCTTGGCGACCTCGATCTCGAAGCGCGCCTCCAGATGCCGTAGCCGGCCGAGCTCGCCCGAGGCCGCAATCGCGCGGATCCGCGCGAACAGCGCATGATGTCGCGAATGCACCGCCTCGACGAGCGGCTGCCCCGCTGCCCGCGCCGCAGCCAGCATCTCGCGCGCCTCGGCCGCGTCGAGCGCGAACGGCTTCTCGCACAGCACCGGTTTGCCCGCCGCCAGCGCCGCCAGCACCTGCGCGCGGTGCCGGGCCGGCGTCGTGCCGATATAGACGAGATCGATGTCCGGATCGGCGAACAGCGCGGCATAGCTGTCGTGCGCCTTCGGAATGCCATGCGTCGCCGCATAGGCCCGCGCCCGCGCTGGATCCCGCGCGGCGACCGCCGCCACGGTCACGTCGTCCCGCGTCGCCGCCGGCGCAATCACCGCATAGGTCGCCACCCGCGACGCCCCGACCAATCCGATCCTGAACATCGGGTCAGCGTAGCAGCCCGTCGGCTGGCGTGAAGCCCACCGATGAGAAGCCCCGCCCCCGCCGGACTCGCCCCATCCCCTTTACCCCGTCAGGGTTGGCGCGTCGTGCGGATCGGGTATGACGAGGGGGATGTCCGCCGTGCTTCCCCGCCGAGATTTCGCGATCGTTTTCGCCGTGCTGCTCGTCACCGCGGCGGGCAACACCGCGTTGCAGTCGGTGCTTCCCGCCATCGGGCGCGAGATCCGGATGCCTGATCTGCTCATCGCGCTCATCTTCAGCGTGTCGGCGGCGATCTGGACGGTGTCGGCGCCCTTTTGGGCGCGGCAGTCGGATATGCGCGGGCGCAAGGCGCTGATGCAGGTCGGGGTCGCGGGCTTCGGCGTCTCCATGCTGCTCTGCGCGGGGATCATATATGCGGGGCTGAACGGCCTGCTCGCTGCGGTCGCGACCTTCCTGTTCTTCGCCGCCGCGCGCTGCATCTTCGGGATCTTCGGGTCGGCGGCGAACCCGGCGGCGCAGGCCTATGTCGCGGGGCGCACCAGCGAGGCGGAGCGGACCAATGCGCTCGCCACGCTGTCCTCGGCCTTCGGGCTCGGCACCATCCTCGGCCCCGCCATCGCGCCTTTCTTCGTCGTGCCGGTGCTCGGGCTGTCGGGGCCGCTGTTCGCGTTCGCGGTGATCGCGCTCGTCATCCTCGTGCTCGCGCGCGTGCTGCTGCCCGCCGACGATCCGGCGCACCGCCCCGGCACCGGGGCTGCAGCGGCGATGCCGACGATCGGCGGCGCGCCGACCGGCGCCAACGTCACCGCCGCCGTCCGCGGCCGGCAGGAGCGGCTGAGCTGGCGCGATCCGCGCATCAAGCCGTTCATGATCTACGGCTTCGTCTCGGGCTCGATCCAGGCCGCGACGGGCCAGGCGCTCGGCTTCCTCATCATCGACCGCATGTCGACGACCCCGGCCGAGGCGCAGCATTTCATCGGCATCGCGCTGATGGCGGGGGCGGCCGCGACGCTGCTGGCGCAATGGGGCCTCATCCGCATGCTGCACATGACGCCCGCCGCGCTGATGGGCTGGGGCACCGCGCTCGCCGCGATCGGCACCGCCGGCATCGCGCTGTCGGGCAGCTACTACGGCATCGTCGTCAGCTTCGCGCTGACCAGCCTCGGCTACGGCTTCGCGCGCCCGGGCTTCACCGCCGGCTCATCGCTGGCGGTGGGCGAGGAGGAACAGGGGGCGGTCGCCGGCGCGGTGACGAGCGTCAACGGCTCCTGCTTCATCTTCGCGCCCGCCATCGGCATCGGCCTCTACGAACTATCGAAGCCTCTGCCCTATTGGCTCGGCGCGCTCGGCCTCGTGCTGCTCTGGATCTACGCGCTCCGCAGCCCGGCGCTGCGCGCCGCCAAGCCCCACACCGTGCCCAACGAGGACTCGCCGCTCTCTCCTTGAGACCCCCGCAATGTTGCGGCTTCCCCGGCGCGCGCGGATCGGCTTTGATGCGCGCAAACAGAAAACCAACACCGGGGAGTTTCATGGCCACTGCTGCCGCCGCGCCGTCCTGGCCCGCGATGTCGATCGCGCGCGCCCACGAGCTGCTCACCGCGCCGGGCGCGCCCTTCGAGATGGAGGAGGTCGTCATCCGCGGCATCCCCACGCGCACCTGGAAGAACGCGCCGCCGACGCTGAAGGCGTGCTTTCTCGTCGGGCGGATGCACGGCAGCCGCGACTTCCTTGTCTATGAAAACGACCGCGTCACCTTCGAGGGTTTCGCACGCGCCACCATCGCTCTCGCGCACCGGCTGCGCGCCGACGGCGTCGGCAAGGGCGACCGCGTCGCTGTCGTCATGCGCAACCTGCCCGAATGGCCGGTCGCCTTCTACGCCGCCGCCATCGTCGGCGCGATCGTCACGCCCCTGAACGCCTGGTGGACCGGCGAGGAGCTCGAATACGGGTTGACCGATTCGGGCGCGAAGGTGCTCATCGTCGACGCCGAACGGCTGGCGCGGCTGCACGAGCATCTGGCGAACTGCCCCGATCTCCAGCGCATCTATGTCGCCCGTGCCGCCGACGAGATCGCGCATCCGAAGATCGCCCGGCTGGAAGGGGTCGTCGGGCCGGTGAACGGCTGGGCGTCGCTTCCCGATGCGCCGCTTCCCGAGGTCGAGATCGGCCCGGAGGACGACGCGACGATCTTCTACACGTCCGGCACCACCGGAAAGCCCAAGGGCGCGCTCGGCACGCATCGCAACATCGTCTCCAACATCATGGCGAGCGGAATCAGCGGGGCGCGCTCCTTCCTGCGCCGGGGCGAGATGCCGCCCGCGCCCGATCCCACGGGTCCGCAGAAGGCGACGCTGCTGTCGGTGCCCTTCTTCCACGCCACCGGCTGCCATGCGGTGATGAACCCTTCGCTCGTCGCCGGCGCCAAGCTCGTGCTCATGCGCAAGTTCGAGGCGGAAGCGGCGATGCAGCTCATCGAGGCGGAGAAGATCACCGGCGCGGGCGGCGTGCCGACCATCGCCTGGCAGCTGCTCGAACATCCCAACCGCCACAAATACGACCTCTCCAGCCTCGAGACCGTCAGCTACGGCGGCGCGCCGTCCGCGCCCGAACTCGTCCGCCGCATCCGCGAGACCTGGCCCAAGTCCTGGCCCGGCAACGGCTGGGGCATGACCGAGACCAGCGCCACCTTCACCCACCACATGGCCGAGGATTACATGGCCCGGCCCGACAGTTGCGGCCCTGCGGTCCCCGTCTGCGACCTGAAAGTCGTCGATCCGGCGACGGGCGAGGAGCTTCCACGCGGCAGCGTCGGCGAGCTGTGGGGCAAGGGCCCCAACATCGTGAAGGGCTATTGGAACAAGCCCGAGGCGACCGCCGAGACCTTCGTCGACGGCTGGGTGAAGACCGGCGATCTCGCCCGCCTCGACGACGAGGGCTTCTGCTATATCATCGACCGCGCCAAGGACATGCTCATCCGCGGCGGCGAGAACATCTACTGCATCGAGGTCGAGAACTGCCTCTACGACCACCCGGCGATCATGGACGCCGCCGTCGTCGGCATCCCGCACAAGACGCTGGGCGAGGAGCCCGGCGCCATCGTCACGCTGAAGCCCGGAACCTCGGCGAGCGAGGACGAGCTGCGCGCCCATGTTGCCGCCCATCTCGCCGCCTTCAAGGTGCCGGTGCGCGTTCTCATCAGCCACGAGACGCTGCCGCGCAACGCCAACGGCAAGATCATGAAGCGCGACCTGAAGGCGCTGTTCGCCTGAGCGATCAGGCAGCGGCGGCGAGCACCTCCGCCGTCGGATCGTTGGCCGGAACCGCCGGGGCCGGCGCCTCGGCGACGGACGCTTCGGCGACCTGCGGGTTCGG
>JADCGM010000178.1 GCA_020249025.1 Alphaproteobacteria bacterium | reverse complement strand
TCTTCCGATCTTCGGGGGCGAGCCGGGTGGCCGCCTCGAAGCAGGCGAGCGCGCGGTCGGGCTGGCCGGAGAAATAATGCCCCGCGCCGAGCAGATGGCGGAGCCTGCCGTCGTCGGGGGCCATCGCGACCGCCTGCTCGAACATCGCCACCGCCGCCGGCCCGTCGGCGCGTTCGAGATGGATGTTGCCGGCATTCACCCGCCACAGCGGGTTATCCGGATCGAGCGTTCCGGCGCGCGTCAGCTCGGCGAGCGCCTCGTCGAGCCGACCGAGATTGCGCAGCACGACGCCGCGCAGATTGGCGATCTGGACGTCGTCCGGGTGATGCGGGACGATCCGGTCGAGCCAGCCCAGCGCGGCAGCATGGTCGCGGCGCTGGTAGAGCCCGGTGCAGAGATCGAGACAGACGTCGCGGGGCGGCGTGCGCCCGGCGGCGAGATCGGCCTCGACGATTGCGGCCAGCGCTGCGATCCGGTCCTCAGGCGGGGCTGCGGAGGTCAGCACATCCGGCCTCCGACGCCGACGGCGCAGGCCTGCTGGATGCGGCCGCTGCCGGCCATGCGCACGATGCCGCCCGCGACGAGATCGTCGCCCGCCTGCAGATTGACGATGGCGAGCTGCAGCCGGGCCGGGCGCGCCCGCACCGGCCAGACGGCGCGCTCGAGCCGCGCCGCAACCACCCCGTCGTCGGCCCATTGCAGCGCCGCCACGTCGACGATCATGCGGTCGGGCTCCCTGCGCGGACGGACCGGGACCGGCGTCTTGGCGGGTGCGGTGGCGGGCTGCGCGGCGGGCGCGGGCGGCGGCGGAGCCGTGCGTGGCGCGGCTGGCGGCGGCGGGACGTCGAGCGACCGTTCGAAGGCATCTACCTTACGGCCGAGCTGGCCGGTGATGTGGGCGACGCGCAGGGTTGCCTGAGCCTGGAGGATGACGACGTTCGTGAGGTCGAGACGCGACTGGTAGAGGCGCTGATAGGCGTCGAGTACGTCGAGAAGCGAGCGGTTCGAGGCGAGGAGCTGGGCGCGGTAGGCCTCGACGACCTTGCGGTTGGCGGCGAGTTCGTCGCGGACGGCCGCCACGCGCGGGCCGATCGAGCCGAGCACGGCGTAGGTGTTCTCCAGTTCGAAGATGAGCGCGCGCTCGGCATCGCCGGCTTCGGCCCGGCGCTTGGCGACCTCGGCGCCGGCGGCGACATGGCTGGCGACGCGCGAGCCGCCGGCGAAGATCGGGACGGTCACGACGACCTGCGCGCGCAGGTCCTGCTGCCGGCCCTCGACGCCGGAGCTGTTGTAGAAGCGGCTGGCGGCGGCTTCGAGCTCGACGCGCGGGAGCGACTGGCCGGCCGCAGCGCCGCGGGCGCGCTTGGCGGCGAGCACCGCATATTGCGCCCCCGCGAGTTCCGGGCTGTGCGCGCGGGCGAGATCGAGCGCGCGGTCGAAGCGCGGAACGAGGAAATTATCGAGCCCCTGTCCCAGATCGATCCGGGCCGGGGCGACGCCGAGCACGCGGACGAGCTGGCTCATGGCGCTGGCGGCGCGCGAGCGGGCGTCGGAGATCTGCGCCTGCACGTTGGACAGCCGCGACCGCACCCGGTCGGCATCCGCCTCGCTCGCGCCGCCCGCCGACGCGCGGTCGGTGACATAGGTCGCGAGCTCGGAGAGCATCTCCTCATATTCGGTGGCGAAGCGGACCCGCAGTTCGGATTCGACGAGATCGAGATAGCCGCCGCCAGCCTCCAGCGCCGCGAAGGAGCGGGTCAGCTCGGCTTGCGCTTCCAGCCCCTGCCGCGCCGCCGACTGGCGCAGGATGCCCTGGAAGGTGCTCCAGTCGAAGATCGTCTGCCGGGCGACGAAGCTGCCATCGTAGCGCGGCAAGGTCGTCGGGACCGGCCCGTCGGTCGCCGAATAGCGGCCGCGGCCATAGGCGAAGCGGCCGTCGACCCTTGGCAGCATCCCAGCGTAGGCGGCGCGCTCCTGCCAGCGGGCGCGGCGGGCGTCCGCCTCGGCCGCATCGACCTTGAGGCTGTAGCTGCGCGCCTCCGACAGGCTTTCCAACAGCCCGAGCGAGGGGGCCAGCATCGTCTTGCGCGCCAGCGCCCGGATCGACTCGGTCTCGAGGCTGGCCGGAACGCCGAGCAGCGCCGGCAGATCGGCGAGACCGACCGCGGCGGGGCGCGGCGGACCGGCGACCGCGGGCTCAGCGACGGGCGCATCGGCTGCCGGCTTGTCTACCGCACCGGCGGCGTCCGGAACCGCGTCCGGCTCGGGTTCATAGGCGGGCGGCGGGGCCGCGAGCGGGTCGGCCGGACCCATCGGCTGCGCCGCTTCCTGAGCGGCGGCCGTCGCCGCGAGCGGCAGACAAAGGAAGGCGAGCGTTTTCTTCATGTGCCGCTCCTCGCCACGGCTGCAGGAGGCGGCACTGCGGCCGCCCCGAGGCCGACGACGTTCGAGGCGTGGTCGTTGCGGACGATGCGTCCGGCTTCGAGCACGACGATGCGATCCGCGAGCGACAGCAGCTCGCGGACGTGGGTTGCGATGACGATGGTGCGCCGGCCCTTGTGGCGCGCGAGCTGGGTGACGAGCGCCTGGACGCTGGTGCTGTCGAGCCCGAAGGTCGGCTCGTCGAGCAGCAGCACGCCGCGGTCGGCGACGAGCGTCCGCGCAATGCCGAGCATCTGGCGCTGCCCGCCCGACAGATTGGCTCCGCCCGACATCAGCTCGCTGTTGAGGCCGATCTCGCCGCGGGCAATGGCGGGGCCGAAGCCGCAGGCCTTCAGCGCATCGAGCGCATCGGCTTCGGTCAGATCGGGCGCCCAGTCGCGCAGCGCATCGAGCACCGTGCCGGCGCGGAAGGCGGGCTCCTGCGCCTTCCAGGCGACGCGCCCGCCAAGCCACAGCCGGTCGGGCTCCGCGCCGATGATGCGCCCGCCGACCGTCATCGTGCCGTCCGCCGCCGCGACATGGCCGGCGAGCAGGCGAAGCAGGGTCGACTTGCCCGCTCCGGCGCGTCCGAGCAGCACCGTCACCGTGTTCGGTTCGACGACGAGATCGATGTCCGACAGGATCGCCCGGCCCGCGCCGGGATAGGCGTAGCCGAGCCCGGCAACGCGATATTCGAGCGCCTCGCCAGAATGGGCGGCAGGTCCGTCGGCGGCGCGCGCTGCGCCCTCGCCCATGTCGACATAGGCGGCCATGTCGTCGACCGCCTGCGCGAACTCGCGGAACTTGTGGAGGACGGTGACGACCGAGGCGAGATAGGCCATCGCGCGGCTGGTCAGCAGCGACGAGGCGATGAGCCCACCCGTCGTCATCGCCCGCTCCTGGATGAACATGGTGCCGGCGACGAGCAGCGCCACCGTCGTCACCGTCATCAGCACCGGCATCACCTGCTGGCCAAGCCCGTTCCAGTAGCGGGCGCGGGCGGCATCGACCGAGGTTTCGGCCGCGAGCCTGTCGAAGCCGTCGACGACCGTGCGTTCGAGCGCCGGGTCGCCGCGGGTCAGCTCGCTCGCGCCGATAAGGTCGACGAGCCGCGACAGCTTGCGCGCCTGCGCGGCGGCGAAGCGGCGGTGATGATCGGCCGACAGCCGCAGGAACATCCCGGTCACCGCGACGACGAGCACGCCGAAGGCGATCGGCACGAGCACGATCCAGCCGCCGATGATCCAGATCGTCAGCGCGAACAGCAGCAGGAACGGGATATCGAGCAGCGGCAGCAGGAAGGTCGAGGTCAGACTGTCCCGCGCCACCGCCATTTCCTTGTAGCGGGCGAGCAGCGCGCCACTCGACGCCGCCCGGTCGAGCGGCAGGGCGATCGCCGCCTGGGCGAGGCTGCGGTCGAGCGCCGAGTCCCAATAGGCGCCGCTGTGCTCGATGAAATAGACGCGGATCGCGCGCAGCATCGCATCGAGGACGACGACGAGCGCCATGCCGATCGTCAGCGCCCACAGCGTGTCGTGGTGATCGGAACCGATGACGCGGTCGTAGACGCTCATCGAGAACAGCGGCACCGCGAGAACGAAGCAGTTGATGAGCAGCCCCGCCGCAAGGATCGGGCCGATGTGCCGCCGGTTGATGCTCCAGAAGCGCTTCGCCGTATCGAAGGCGTGACGCCGCGCCAGAGCGGCGCGGTTCGGGGTGGTTGGGTTGCGCGCCACGGTCAGCCTCCCAGCGCCGTTAGATGCGCGATCACCTGCGATTGCTGGGCGTCGCTGTAGAAGGTGATGTCGGTCGTCAGCCCGTCGGGCGACGTCGTCGAGGTGAAGAAGCCGCCGATCTGCAGCACGTCGCCGCTATCGATGCGGATCGTGAGGTCGCGCGTCGCCGGATCGGTCATGGCGATGATGTCGGCGGCGGTCAGCGCGATCGTGCCGTTGCCGCCGTTGCGCAGATCGAGCGTTTCGATGGCCGTGACGCTCGACGACAGGCTCGACAGGTTGAAGGCCGCGCCGACGCCGCTGACCGTCAGCGTATCGACGCCGTCGCCGCCGTCGACGTTCGCCCCGCCGGCGAAAGCGCTGAGGCCGATGGCGATGCGGTCGTCGCCGCCGCCGCCCGAAATCGTGTCGGCGCCGCCGCCGCCGGTGATCGAATCCGCGCCCAGTCCGCCGGACAGCGAATTGGCATTGGCGTCGCCGATGAGCGTGTCGGCGAAGCCGGAGCCGACGAGGCTTTCGATCGAGATCAGCCGGTCGCCCGCCGCGTCGCCCGCGCCGACCTGCGCGACGGAGAGGCCGAGATCGACGGTCACGCCCGTCAGCGAGCCCGCGTAGCTCGCGGTGTCGACCCCCGCACCGCCGTCGAGGGTGTCCGCGCCCGCGCCGCCCGTCAGCAGGTCCGCGCCGCCGCTTCCGGAGAGCGCATTGGCGCCGCTGTCGCCGGTCAGCGTGTCCGCCTGTGCCGAGCCGGTCAGATTCTCGATGCCCGACAGGATGTCGCCGGCGGCGTCGCCCGCGCCGCCCTGTGCGGTGGCGAGTCCGAGGTCGACCGTCACGCCCGCGCTCGATCCGGCATAGCTCGCGGTGTCGGTGCCCGATCCGCCCGCCACGGTGTCGGCCCCGGCTCCGCCCACCAGCAGGTCGTCGCCGCCGCCGCCGTCGAGGCTGTCCGCGCCGCCCGCGCCGTCGAGCGTGTCGGCGCTGGCCGCACCGGCGAGGGAGTTGGCGCTGGCGTCGCCGGTAAGGACGTCGGCGAAGTCCGAGCCGGTGAGGTTTTCGATTCCCGACAGGATATCGCCTGCGGCGTCGCCGCCGCTCTGCGCCGTGGCGAGGGCGAGGCTGACCGTCACCCCTGCCGACGATCCGGCGTAGCTCGCGGTATCGACGCCGCCGCCGCCCGCCAGCGTGTCGGCGGCGCCGCCGCCCGTCAGTACGTCGTTGTCGGCGCCGCCGTCGAGGCTGTCCGCGCCGCCGCCGCCGTCGAGCGCGTCGGCGCCGCTGCTGCCCGACAACAGGTTTGCATTGCCGTCGCCGGTCAGCGTGTCGGCCTGCCCCGATCCGAGGACGTTCTCGACGCCGGTCACGATATCGCCCGCCGCGTCGCCGCCGCTTTGCGCGGTCGCCAGCGCCAGATTGACCGCGACGCCCGCCGCCGACGCCGCATAGCTGATGATGTCGATGCCCGCGCCGCCGTCGAGCGTGTCGGCACCGCCGCCGCCGATCAGCGAGTCGTCGCCCGCGTCGGCGATGAAGACGTTGACGCCGGCGCTTCCGGTCAGCGTGTCGCCAAAGGCCGAGCCGATGATCCCCTCGATGTTGGTGAGCGTTTCGCCCGCCGCGTCGCCCGCGCCGCCCTGCGCGCCCGACAGGCCGAGGTTGATGGTGACGCCGGCCGCGGAGGCCGCATAGGTCACGCTGTCGACGCCCGCGCCGCCGTCGAGGCTGTCGATCCCCGCTCCGCCGTCGAGCGTGTCGTCGCCGTCGCCGCCCGCGAGCGTGTCCGCGCCCGCGCCGCCCGACAGCTGGTTGGCGCCGGTGTTGCCGGTCAGCCGGTCGGCCTGACCGGACCCGATGATGTTCTCGAACCCGGCGAGCACGTCGCCCGCCCCGTCGCCCGCGCCGCCCTGGGCGGTGGCGACCGCAAGGCTGACCGTGACGCCCGCCGTCGACGCGGCATAGGTGACGGTGTCGGTGCCCGCGCCGCCGTCGAGGCTGTCGGCGCCCGCGCCGCCGTCGACCGTATCGTCGCTGCCGCCGCCGTTGATCGAGTCGTTGCCCGCCCCGCCCTCGATCCGGTTGACGTTGACGTCGCCCGTCAGCGTGTCCCCAAAGGCCGAGCCGATCAGGTTTTCGATGTTCGTGAGCTGGTCGGTCGAGGCGTCTCCCGGGCTCGACTGCGCAGCGAGCGTCAGGTTGACGGTCACCCCTGCCGCTGAGCCGGCGTAGCTCGCGGTGTCGATTCCCGCCCCGCCGTCGAGCGTGTCCGCGCCGACGGCGCCGACGAGCGTATCGTTGTCGCTTCCGCCCACCAGCGAGTCGTTGCCGGCGCCGCCGTCGAGGCTGTCGTCGCCCACGCCGCCGGTGAGGACGTTACCGCCTGTATTGCCGGCCAGCGTATCGGCGAAGGCCGAGCCGAGCAGGCTTTCGATGCTGACGAACACATCGCCCGACGCATCCCCGGCGCTGACTTGCGCGGTGGCCAGCGCGAGGCTGACGGACACGCCAGCGCTCGAGCCCGCATAGCTCACGACGTCCGTGTTGCCCGCGCCGTCGAGCGTGTCCGCGCCGGCGCCGCCTTCGAGCGTGTCCTGGCCGTCGCCGGCGCTGATCGAGTCGGCCCCGCCGCCACCGAGGATCTGGTTCGTGCTGTTGTCGGCGATGAGCGTATCGGCGAAGGCCGAGCCGAGGATATTCTCGAAACCGCTCAACACATCGCCGTTGGCGTCGCCGCCGCTGGTCTGCGGCGACGCGCCGATGCTGAGGTTTACCGTCACGCCCGCCGGGGAATCCGCATAGGACAGCAGGTCGGCATTTGCGTCGCCTGCCAGCGTATCGGCGCCACCGCCGCCCTGGATCGTGTCCGAACCGAGCCCGCCGAACAGGTTGTTGGCCCCCGCATTGCCGATCAGCTGGTCCGGAAGGCTCGTCCCGATGATGTTCTCGATGTTGAGGTAAACGTCGCCCTCGGCGATGTTGATCGAGCCCGTGCCGGTCGCGAGGTTGGCGACGACGCCGACCGGCGTGCCGCTCAGCACCAGCGTGTCGATCCCCGCGCCGCCGTCGATGGTGTCGGCGCCCGCGCCGCCGTCGATGGTGTCGTCCCCGCCGCCGCCGGTGAGCGAGTCATTGCCGCTCGCACCGGTGACCGAGTCGTTCTCGTTGCCGGCGTCGATGGTGTCGCCGCTGCCGCCGCCATCGATGGTGTCCGCGCCGGCGCCGCCGAAGATGAGGTCGGCGCCGCTGCCGCCCCCGGTGAACGAGTCGCCGAACAGCGCATCATTGCCCGCGCCGCCGTCGATGGTGTCGGGCCCGGCGTTGCCGACAAGGCGGTTGTCGCCGCCATCGCCGGTCAGGCTGTCGTTGGAGGCGCCGCCGAAGACGCCCTCCATGTTGATGACACGGTCGCCCGTCGCATCGCTGCCGCTCTGCGCGCCGGTGGTGGCGATAGATGCGGTCTGGCTGGCGAGGTTCGCCTGAACCCCCGCCTGCGCGCCGCCATAGTCGAGCATGTCGAACCCGTCGCCGCCGTCGATGCTGTCGGTTCCGGTCCCCCCGCTGATCGTGTCGTTGCCGGCGCCGCCCGAGAGCGAGTCGGCGCCGGCATTGCCGCCGATGCTGTCGTCGCCGCCAAGGCCGAGAATGACGTCGTCGCCGCCGCCGCCGGAGACCGTGTTGGCGGAGTCGTCAGTCGTGATCGTGTCCGCGCCCGTGCCGGTGATGATGTTCTCGATATTGATGAGAAGGTCGCCCGACGCATCGCCCGGCGACACCTGCGCCGAGCCC
>JADCGM010000177.1 GCA_020249025.1 Alphaproteobacteria bacterium | reverse complement strand
GGTCTCGGTGTGCATCACCGGCAGCTTGTAGCGGTCGAAATACTGCCAGGTGATGCCGTTGTAGCCGAAGACCTCGCCGCTCGCCCGCGAGCCGCCGTCGGCGGACACGCGGTGCTCGTTGGTGACATAATAGTCGTTGCCCATGATGCAGTGCGGCTTCAGCCGGCTGCCGAGGAAGAAGTGGTACTCCTCGCGGGTCATGCCGTTGTCGAGGAGATACTCGTACATCGTCGAATCAACGCGGCGGCCGTAGTTGAGGTCGAGGCTGAGGAAGCGCATCGCGTTCATCACCTCGGCCGGCTTGATCGCCGCCGGGCCTTCCGCGTGGAAATATTCCGAGCTTTCGGACTGGATGAAGATCGCGTCCGCTCGCACGTCGAGGATGCAGCGCATCGCCAGCACATTGGCCTTCACGATGTGCTTCAGCGCGGTGACGAAGCCGCGATCGGTCGTCAGCCGCTCGTTCCACCAGCCATAACGGGCGGAAAACAGGGCGCAAATATACATCTCGTTGACCGGCGTGTAGAGCTGCACCCAGGGAAAGCGCTCGGCGAAGACCTTGGCGTAATCCGCGAACAGCGCCGGAAAATCGGGGTTCTGGAAGTCGCCGATCCAGTCCGGCACGCCGAAATGGCAGAGATCGACGATCGGGATGATGTCGCGCCGCTTCAGCTCGGCGAAGGTCTCGTCGGCAAAGCTCCAGTCGTAGCGGCCCGGCCCGAGGAAGCTGGTGTGCAGCGGCGGGCCGTAGCGCAGCACGTTGAGGCCGAGGCGTTCGACAAGATCGAAGTCCTCGCGCCAGCGGCGATAGTGGCCGCAGCTTTCCATCTGATCGACGCGGCGATCGCCGACGCGCGGGATGCTGTTCTCGATGCCGGTGGCGAACAGGAAGATGGTCATGCCGCGCCAATGCGCGAGCGCCCCGATTGTTCGCCGCCTGCTTGACGGCAGCCCCCTTCCTGCGCCCCAATGCGATCAACGAACAACAGGCAGGGAAAGGGGCCGCCCATGTTTTCGGAGTTCAAGGCGTTCATCGCGCGGGGCAACGTGATGGACCTCGCGGTCGCGGTGATCATCGGCGCCGCCTTCGGCAAGATCGTCAGCTCGCTGACCGACGACATCATCATGCCGGTGATCGGCGCGCTGTTCGGCGGCCTCGACTTTTCGGGCTATTTCGTCCGGCTCGGCGCGATCCCCGACGGCTACAAGGGCTCGCTGACGAGCTATGCCGACCTCAAGGCGGCCGGCGTGCCGCTGTTCGGCTGGGGCCAGTTCCTCACCGTCACCGTCAACTTCCTCATCCTCGCCTTCATCATCTTCCTGATGGTGCGCGCGGTGAACCGGATGATGATCAAGCCCGCCGCCGAGGCCCCCGCCGCGCCGCCGCCGACGCCCGAGGACGTCGTGCTGCTGCGCGAAATCCGCGACGAACTGCGCAAGCGCGGCGGCTGATCGCCGCAGCCCCGCCCTCGACCCTTGCGCAGGTGAAACGAATCCGCTTTCGCGGAGACGATGCGCAGGGCGACGACGGATCTCGAAGCGGGACGAAAGCTCGGTCAGGAGCTGAAGGAGACGCGCGCCGCGCTGATGGGCATGGCGGAGCATCGCCGCCGGCTCGGTCATCCGCGCGCCGCGCTCGATGCGCTGTGCCGCTGCATCGCGCTCGACGGCCTCGGCCGCCTGACCTGGACCCGCGACGGCAAGACCCACGCCTGGGTGTGGGAGGATCCCAACCGCGCTCAGCTCGATCTCGCGCTCGAAGCCATGGCCGAGCTGGCGCTGACGCTGGGGCTGGCGATGGCCGATCTCGAACGGCTGTTCCACACCCGTAGCGTCGCCATCCTCGAGCTGCTCGCCCCCCACGGCCACGGCCGCGATCCGGCGACGATCTGGGCGCGACTCGGCCCCGGCGTCGCCGCCCACCTCGAGCATGTCCGCGCGACCGGGCGGGCGGCGCGCCGCTAGGCCGCGGCCGTCAGATCGAGGTGGAAGAACTGGTTGAAGTGGCTGGCGACATAGTCGCCAAACGCACCGCCTTGGCGGAACCCCCGCCGGGCATAGAGCGCCAGCGCCGCCTCGAAGGCCGGGCCAGACCCGGTCTCCAGACTGAGCCGGTGATAGCCCCGCGCCCGTGCCTCGGCGATGATGTGTTCGAGGATCGCGGCCCCCACCCGCTTGCCGCGATGATCGGGGTGCGTGCGCATCGACTTGATCTCGCCGGTGCCGTCGCCAAGGTCGCGCAGTGCCCCCATCCCCGTGATCGCATCGCCGTCCCACGCCGTCCACAGCGTCACGTCGGGGCTGGTGTAGCCCGACAGATCGAGCGGAAAGCAGTGCCCGGGCGGCGAGTTGGCGCGCATCCCGGCGACATGGAACGCGATGAGATCGCGCGTCGGCTGGCCGGAGACATCGTCGGTGCGGATGGTCAGCATCGCCTCCTCCCCTAATCGAACCGCGGCCGGCCGCGCCCGGCCTTGACCCCGGCCCGCTTGGCCTTGCCCTCCAGCCGGCGCGTCTTGGACGCCAGTGTCGGGCGCGTCTTCTTGCGCGGCTTCGGGCGGATGCTCGCCTGTTCGATGAGCGCCTCGAGGCGCTCGCGCGCAGCGCGGCGGTTGTCGGCCTGCTCGCGGTGCTCCTGCGCGAAGATGATGAGCACGCCCTCGGCGGTCATGCGGCTCCCCGCCAGCCGGGCCAGCCGGCGCTTGACGTCGGGCGGCAGCGACGGCGAGGCGGCGACGTCGAAGCGAAGCTCGACCGCGCTGCTCGTCTTGTTGACGTTCTGACCGCCCGGTCCGCTGGCGCGAACGAAGCGCTCGGTCAGCTCGCCCTCGTCGATCTCGTAGCCCATGCCGCCGTTATACGCGCCCCGCGGCAGAGCGGGATAGGCTGGCGGCGAAACGGTTCCCGCATACCCCCTGCGGCGGGCTGACGCAGGGTGAAACTCCATCGCCGTCAGACGGTTGTCGTTGTCATGACGCAACGTCTTCGGGGGGCGCTGCGCAGGGTTCTGGCCGCTGCGCTCGCCATGATCATCGCCGCACCGCTCGCCGCGCAGACCATGACGGTCTCCGCGGTCAGCGCGAACACGCCCAATTTCGGCAATGTCGCGGCAAGCGCGGTGGGCGACACCGTGTTCCGCATCAGCACCGCGCCCGCCGTGACCCGCGTCTCCGGCATGGGCGGGGTCCTCGCCTCCGGCACGCGCACGCGCGCCACCGTCACCATCCGCTGCCAGGGCGGCAGCGGCTGCACGACCGCGACCGCCTATGTCCGCATCGCGCCGCGCACTAACGTCACCGGCCGCGCCGGCACCGTCTCCAACTTCACGGTCGCCTCGGGGACGGGCACGGTCGGCACCACCTCGCCGCAGGGCGACGGCTCGCTGCTGCTGACGCTCACCGGCTTTTCCGGCAACAGCACCCGGACCTTCTATGTCGGCATGGACATGCCGGTGAAGGGCGACAACGTCTCGACGAGCACCACCGCGACCGCCGGCTGGACGGTCGCCGTCGCCCGGTTCCCGACGGTGCCGGCGGCGACCGGCACCAATGTCGCCACTCGGGCCACGGTGCGGCGGTCGCTGTCGGTGACGAAGACCGCCGATCTCGCCTTCGGGGCGGTCGGCCCGCCCGCGGCCGGAACCGGCACCGTCGCGATCGCGGCGGCAAGCGGGGCGCGATCGGCCGGCGGCGCCAGCGCGCCGCGCCTCGTGCCGGGGCAGACCTCCGGCCGGGCGCTGTTCACCGTTTCGGGCCAGCCGAGCAGCAGCGTCAGCGTCAACATCCCGGCGACGGTGGCGCTCGCGCACAGCCAGGACGGCCTGACCGCCACGCTTCAGGCGACGCAGAGCGGCAACGTCACACTCTCGACCGGCGGCGCGCTGACCATCGGTGTCGGCGGCACGCTGACCGTGCCGTCGGCGACCCTGCCAGGCGACTATAGCGGATCGTTCACGGTAACCGTCGCCTACAACTGACGGGACGTTGACACCGGCTCCGCCCCCCGCCGATGCTCCGGGGCGGGGGAGGATCGCCAATGACCGACAATGTGCTGGCCGGGCGCGGCTACCAGAAATTCGCCTTCAGCGACGGCCGCTGGACGCGCGACGTGTTCCGCAAAGGATCGGGACCCGCCGTCATCATCATGCACGAGGTGCCGGGCCTTCATCCCGAGGTCGTGCGCTTCGCCGACCATGTCGCCGACGCCGGCATGACCGTCTTCCTGCCGAGCCTGTTCGGAACCCCGATGAAGCCCGTCTCGCGCGGCTATGCGGTCGGGCAGATCCTGCTAAACATCTGCATCCGCCGCGAGTTCAACGTCTGGGCCAACGGCAAGTCGAGCGCCATCGTCGACTGGCTGCGCGCACTCGCCCGGGAGGCGCATCGCGACTGCGGCGGGCGCGGCGTCGGCGCGGTCGGCATGTGCTTCACCGGCGGCTCCGCGCTGGCGATGATGACCGAGCCGTCGGTGGTCGCCCCCGTCCTGTCGCAGCCGTCGCTTCCGTTCGGGCGGGGCAGCAAGGACGCGCTCGACTGCTCGGCCGCCGAGATCGCCTGCGCCAAGCGCCGGTTCGCCGAGGAGGACCTGTCGCTGATGGGCCTGCGCTTCAAGTCCGACAAGCTCGTCCCCGACGCCCGCTTCGAGCGTCTGCGCCGCGAGTTCGGCGACCGCTTCGAGGCGGTCGAGCTCGAAGACGCCGACGCCTACCCCTTCCCCGGCATGGGCCCGCATTCGGTGCTCACCCTCCACCTCGACGACCGCCCGGGAACGGTCACCAAGGGGGTGGAGGAGAAGGTGATCGCCTTCTTCAAGGCGCAGACGGCGGGGTGAGGGGTGCCTGGGACGGCGCGTCCGGCCGCCCCCTACCGCGGCAACCGCCCCAGCGCCGCTTCCGCCTCGGCCAGCGTCCGCTTGACGATCTCCGCGCACGGCAGGATCTCCCGCACCCCGCCGCCGCCCTGCCCGGCCGCCAGGCACTGCGTCCGCGGATCGACATTCTCGACCACCCCCGCGATCGGCCCCAGCCGGTTCAGCTGGACCGACTCCATCACCTGCAGCGGAAATGGCTTCGCTGTGCGGTCGTCGAAGTCGCGGTTGCTGTCGTTGACGATGGCGCGCAGCGTCTTGCCGGTGAACACGCGGCTGACGACGGTGTCGCTCTCGCTCATGGCGACGATGGCGTCCTTGTAGGGCTGGCCGGCATGCGCCTCGGTCGAGGCGATGAAGCGCGTTCCCATCCACACGCCCTGACAGCCGAAGGCCAGCGCCGCCGCCAGCCCGCGCCCGTCATAGAGCCCGCCCGCCGCGATCACCGGAATGTCGACCGCATCGACCACCTGCGGCCACAGCGCCACGCTCGCCACCGATCCGGTGTGACCGCCGCCCTCCGTCCCCTGCGCGATGACGACGTCGCAGCCGGCCTCCGCCGCCTTCACCGCATGGCGCACCGATCCGCACATGCTCATGACGACGATGCCCGCGTCCTTCAGCTTGGCGAGGATCGAGGTCGGCACGCCCAGCCCGGCGATGAAGGCGGTCGCGCCCTCCTCGATGATGACGTCGACGCTGGCGGTCAGCGTTTCGGGCTGCGCCGACAGCAGGTCGACGCCGAACGGCTTGTCGGTGAGCTCCTTCACGCGGCGCATCTGCCCGCGGATGAACTCGGGCGCGGTGCCCGCCATGCCGAGCGAGCCGAAGCCGCCCGCAGCACTCACCGCAGCACACACCTCGGCGTAGGAGACGCCGCCCATGCCGGCGAGAAGGATCGGATGCTCGACGCCGAGCAGGTCGCAGATCGGGGTGCGGATGGTCATGGCGGTCCTTCAGGAAAAGCGGAAGCGCCGTTATCGCCGCCGCCCGCTTGCCGAACCAACCCGCACTTCTGCTAAGCAGGGCGGACGGGGGAGTTTTCAGGGGCCTTGGGAGGGACAAGATGAACG
>JADCGM010000176.1 GCA_020249025.1 Alphaproteobacteria bacterium | reverse complement strand
GAGGATGCGCCGCCCGCGCTGGCCACGCGCGGCCACCTGACCCTGCTCGACCGCCCCGCCGTCGCCCTTGTCGGCGCGCGCAATGCGTCCGCCGCCGGCCAGCGCTTCGCCGCCCGCCTCGCCGCCGATCTCGCGGACGAGGGCTACGCCGTCGTCTCCGGCCTCGCCCGCGGCATCGACGCAGCCGCGCACGCCGCCGCGCTCGAGGGCGGCACCATCGGCGTCGTCGCCGGCGGCATCGACATCGTCTACCCGCCCGAGAACGCTGCGCTGCACGAGGCGCTCTACGCCCGCGGCCTCGTTGTCGCCGAACAGCCCATCGGCACCGAGCCGCAGGCGCGCCACTTCCCGCGCCGCAATCGCATCATCGCCGGCCTGTCGCTCGGCACCGTCGTGATCGAGGCCGCGCCGCGGTCGGGCTCGCTGATCACCGCGCGCATCGCCGCCGAACAGGGCCGCGAGGTCATGGCCGTTCCCGGCTCCCCGCTCGATCCGCGCGCGCAGGGTTGCAATGCGCTCATCCGCGAAGGCGCGACCCTCATCCAGTCCGCCGCCGACATCCTCGAGGCACTGCGGCCCCTCGCGCCGCGCGCCAGCGCCCCGGCCGACCCCTTCGCCGCCCCGCCGCCATCCGCCGCGCCCGACCCCAGCGACCGCGACCGCCGCACGGTTCTCGATCTGCTCAGCCCGACTCCCACCGCGATCGACGACCTCCTCCGCCTCAGCGGCCTCGCGCCCGCGACCGTGCAGCTCATCCTGATCGAACTGGAGCTGGCCGGCAGCCTCACGCGCCATGCCGGCGGAAAGGTCGCAATCGGCGGATAGGCCGGCGGAGACGCCGCGGGCATTTTGCCCGGAAAGCCGGGATTTGCTGCCCCAGCGGCGACGGATGACGCCAAAATGGACCTGATATCGCGCCGTTTCCGGGCAGTTTCGGCTTAATAGAAGTCACGGCCGCGAGAGGGCAGCCGAGTCGCCGCCGGTCACCGCCTGCGGCGGGTTGCAGAATGTCTGAAACGAGCAGGCGCCGGGCCGTCGGGCGGGCGCTGGGCAGGAGGTGCGCAATGTTCTCGTCGATCGACTGGGGCCAGCCACTCGTCTTCGTCAACGTGCTGTTCGTTATCGGCTTCTTGCTGTCCGGTCTGCCGGTGATGCTTCGCGCGTCGGGGCCGGGCCAGCAGCGCATCGTCCCCGTCTACCGCGCGCCGGCGGTGCTGATGATGGCGGCGCACTGCGCCCTGCTCATCCTCAGCAAGGACAGCCGCCCGGTGCAGAGCCTCGCCGTTCTGTGCGGCATCTACGGGCTGCTGCTGCTCTGCGCCGAGCTCCGGGCGCTCCGCAATCCGTTCGAGGCGCGGCTGATCGCCGTGTGCGGGATCGGCTCGCTGGCGGCGATCACGCTGCTGCTCGTCGCCCACGCCTGGGCGCTGCCCGATCGCTACTTCGACCGCGTCATGGTCGGGCTGATCATCGGGGCGAGCAGCTGCTGGCTGATCTTCAACGAGGCGATCAATCTCGCCGACGAGCGGTTCGCCAAGTACCGGATCGCGGTCTGCGCGCTGGCGATCGGCGTGATGTACCTCATGCTGCTGCGCATCCACTATTCGATCCAGCATTCGGATCTCGTGCTGATCCAGCCCTATCACGAGCCGCTGCGGGTGCTCTGGGCCCGGCTCGGCGTCGGCTGCGGCGTGCTGATGATCCTGGGGCTGCTCAACGCCTATTATCTGGAGACGCTGATCGCCCGCAGCCGGGCCGCGGCGGCCGCCCGCGCCATCGGCAGCGAGCGCGAGCGGATGGCCAGCAGCCGGCAGATCGTCCTGCGCTGAGCGGGGGGCAGCCGGGCCGCCCCTTTGCGCATTCGCTTGCCCCCGCCCATATAAAGCGTCTATCGCCCAGCGCCCGTCGGCCGGCGACAGAGGGGACACCCGCCGCATGCAGCTCGTGATCGTGGAGTCGCCCGCCAAGGCGAAGACGATCAATAAGTATCTGGGCTCGGACTATCAGGTCCTGGCGTCCTACGGCCATGTCCGCGACCTGCCGGTGAAGGACGGCTCGGTGGAGCCCGATGCCGATTTCCGGATGCACTGGGAGGTCTCGGCCGACCGCGCCCGCCAGCTCAAATCGATCGCGGATGCCGCCAAGTCGGCCGACCGCGTCATCCTCGCGACCGATCCCGACCGCGAGGGCGAGGCGATCTCCTGGCATCTCTACGAATATCTGAAGTCGCGCCGGGCGCTGCCGTCGGACGTGCGCCGCGTGACCTTCAACGAAATCACCAAGGCCGCGGTCACCGGCGCGATGGCGAAGCCGCGTGACCTCGACCAGCCGCTCGTCGACGCCTATCTCGCCCGCCGCGCGCTCGATTATCTCGTCGGCTTCACGCTGTCGCCGGTTCTGTGGCGCAAGCTTCCCGGCGCGAAGTCGGCGGGGCGCGTCCAGTCGGTGGCGCTGCGGCTCATCGTCGACCGCGAGCGCGAGATCGAGGCGTTCCAGACCCGCGAATACTGGACGGTCGACGGCGATTTCGCGACCGACGGCGGCAAGCCCTTCACCGCCCGCCTCGTCGAATGGCAGGGCAAGAAGCTCGACAAGTTCGATCTCGGCAACGCCGCGCTCGCCAACGAGGCCAAGGCCGACGTGCTGGCCGGGCGCTACCGCGTCCATGCGGTCGAGACGAAGCCGGTCAGCCGCAACCCCTACCCGCCCTTCACCACCTCGACGCTGCAGCAGGAGGCCGCGCGCAAGCTCGGGCTGACCGCGACGCAAACGATGCGCCTCGCCCAGCAGCTCTACGAAGACGGCACGATCACCTACATGCGGACCGACGGCGTCAGCCTCGCCGCCGAGGCGATCGCGCAGGCCCGCGACGTCATCTACAAGCGCTTTGGCGCGGACCATGTCCCGCAGGCCCCGCGCGTCTACCAGTCGAAGGCGAAGAACGCGCAGGAAGCGCATGAGGCGATCCGCCCGACCGACCTCAGCCGCGCGCCCGACCAGTCCGGCCTCTCGGGCGAACACCGCAAGCTCTACGACCTCATCTGGAAGCGCACCCTTGCCAGCCAGATGGCCTCGGCCCGGCTGGAGCGCACCGCGGTCGACTTGAAGGACGAAGCCGGCCGCGCCGTGCTGCGCGCCACCGGCCAGGTCGTGCTCTTCCCCGGCTTCCTCGCGCTCTACACCGAGGATCGCGATGATGCCCCCGCCGACGGCGAGGAGGACGGCCAGCGCCTGCCCAAGCTGACGAAGGGCGATACGCCCAATCTGACGACCGCGCGCGCCGAGCAGCATTTCACCCAGCCGCCGCCGCGCTATTCGGAGGCGAGCCTCGTCAAGAAGCTCGAGGAGCTCGGCATCGGCCGCCCCTCGACCTACGCCTCGATCCTGCAGACGCTGCGCGACCGCAGCTATGTCCGCACCGAGAAGGCGCGCTTCATCCCCGAGGAGAAGGGCCGGCTCGTCACCGCCTTCCTGGAGCGCTTCTTCGAGCGCTACGTCTCGTACGACTTCACCGCCGGGCTCGAGGAACAGCTCGACGACATCTCGGCGGACAAGATCGACTGGAAGGCGGTGCTTCGGGAGTTCTGGAAGGACTTCCAGCCCAAGACGCAGGAAATCATCGAGCTGAAGCCGTCCGAGGTGACGCAGGCGCTCGATCAGTTCCTCGCGCCCTACCTGTTCCCCGACAAGGCGGACGGGTCCGATCCGCGCCGCTGCCCGGCCTGCGGCGACGGCCGCCTGTCGCTTCGGGGCGGCAAGTTCGGCTCCTTCATCGCCTGCTCCAACTATCCGGCCTGCCGCTATACCCGCCAGTTCGGCGGCGAGGGCGGCGAGAGCGGCGGCGCGGACGCTGGCCCCAAGGATCTCGGGACCGATCCCGCGACCGGCGAGCCGATCACGCTGCGCACCGGCCGCTTCGGCCAATATGTCCAGCGCGGCGAGGGCGAGAAGCCGCCGCGCGCCTCGATCCCGCGCGACGTGCCTGTCGCCGAGGTCGATCTCGACTGGGCGGTGAAGCTGCTGTCGTTGCCGCGCACCATCGGCAACCACCCCGAGACGGGCAAGCCGATCACCGCAAGCATCGGCCGCTACGGCCCCTATCTCGCGCACGATGGCGCCTATGCGAAGCTCGCCAGCACCGCCGAGGTGTTCGAGACCGGCATGAACGCCGCCGTCGTCAAGCTCGCCGAGCCCAAGGGCGCCGCCGCCCGCAAGGCTCCCGCGGCGCTGAAGGAACTCGGCGCTCACCCGCAGAGCGGCGCGGCGGTGAAGCTCATGGACGGCCGCTTCGGCCCCTATGTCACCGACGGCACCACCAATGCGACCGTGCCCAAGGCGCAGGACCCGCAGGCGCTGACCCTCGACGAGGCCGTCGCCCTTCTCGCCGCCCGCGCCGCCGCCGCCCCCGCCAAGGGCAAGCGCGGCCGCGCGCCAGCGAAAAAGGCCGCCGCGAAGAAGCCGGCGGCAAAGAAGGCCGCGAAGAAGGGCTGATCGATCTGATGTCTTGGAGCGGTAACCGGCCTGTGGCAGGGGACCGGTCATGACCGTCACCATCTGGCACAATCCGAAGTGCGGCACCTCTCGGAACGTCCTTGCGCTGATCCGCGAGCGCGGGATCGAGCCGGTGGTCGTCGAATATCTGAAGACCCCGCCGACCCGCGCCGAACTGGCCGCGCTTTTCGCCGAGGGCGGGCTGACGGCGCGGCAGGCGTTGCGCGCGCGAGAGGTCGAGGGCGTCGGCATCGACGTTTCGGGGATGGACGAGGCGGCGCTGCTCGATGCGATGATCGCGCACCCGATCCTCATCCAGCGCCCGCTGGTGAAAAGCGCGAAGGGCGTGCGGCTCGCCCGCCCGCCGGAGACGGTGCTCGAAATCCTCTGACCGTCGCAACGCGCTTGAACGCAGCGGCGATGCACCTACCTGTTGCGTATCGGCAACAGTAGATTTCAGGCCCGCGACCGGTGACAACGACGACCATGGCTGACCTCTATTCGGTGCTGGGAACGACCCGCGGCGCAAGCGACGCCGACATCAAGAAGGCCTATCGCAAGCTCGCGAAAGAGCTTCATCCCGACCGCAACAAGGACAATCCGGCGGCGCTCGAACGCTTCAAGCAGGTCTCAGCCGCCTATGCGATCCTGTCCGACAAGGACCAGAAGGCGCGCTACGACCGCGGCGAGATCGACGAGAGCGGCAACCCCAAGGGCTTCGGCTTCGGCGGGGGCAGCTATGGCGGCGGCGGGGCCGGCGGCTTCGGCGGGGGCGGCGGCTTCGAGGGCTTCTCGGGCCGCCAGCAGGCCGGCGGCGGCTTCGAGTTCGACGCCTCCGACCTGTTCTCCGAACTGTTCGGGCGGGGCCGCGGCCGCGCCGGCGGTTTCGGCGGCGGGCCGCGCACCGCGCCCAAGGGCGCTGATGTCGCCTACCGCCTCGCGGTGCCCTTCGAGGCCGCGGCTCGGCTCGATCCGCAACGCGTGACGCTGCGCAACGGCAAGACCGTCGATCTGAAGCCGCCGCCCGGCTTCGAGGCGGGGCGGCAGGTCCGCATGGCCGGTCAGGGCGAGCCCGGGCCGGGTGGGGCCGGCGATGCCCTCGTCACGCTCGAGATCGCGCCGCATCGCTACTTCACCCGGGACGGCGACAATGTCCGCATCGAGATGCCGATCCGGCTCGACGAGGCGGTGCTCGGCGGCAAGGTCAAGGTGCCGACGGTCGACGGACCCGTCTTCCTCACCGTCCCGGCCGGGACCACCTCGGGCAAGACCTTTCGCCTCAAGGGCAAGGGCTTCACTCGCGCCGACCGTACCCGCGGCGACCAGCTCGTGACGCTGCTCATCGACATCCCCGCCGACGATGCGGAGCTTCGCGCCTTCGCCGAGCGTTGGGCGGGCGACAAGGCGCGCAATCCGCGCGCGGCAGCGGGGATGGATTGAGCGGATTGACCTCGCCGGACCACGCAGCCCCAGCCGGCATCCTGACGACCGTCGGGATGACGGGTTGGCGATAGGCGAATGACAGGCGTCCTGACCTCCGGCCTCGGCTGGTGCCGCACCAAGGCGAGCCGGGGCTGGGCGATCGCCACGCGCGTCCTCGGCCACCTCTGGGACGACGGGTTCATCCACGCCGGCAACCTCGCCTATCTGTCGTTGCTGACGCTGTTCCCCTTCTTCATCGTCGTCGCCGCGGTGGCGGGCAGCTTCGGCCGCACCGAGGACGGGCTGCAGGCGGTCAGCCAGTTCCTCGCCACGCTGCCCCCCGATGTCGCCAAGCTTCTCGCCGCGCCGATCTCCGACGTGCTGTCCAAGCGCTCCGGCGCGGGGCTCCTCACCCTCGGCCTGATCGTCGGGCTGTGGTCGGTCGGCAGCTTCATCGAGACGATGCGCGACATCCTCCGCCGCGCCTATGACGTGCAGGCGATCCGCCCCTTCTGGCAGTATCGGCTGGGGAGCATCGCGATCATCTTCGGCTCGGTCGTCCTCATGCTCGTTGCCTTCGCGTCGCAGGTCGTGCTGACCGGCGTCGAGCAGTTCGTCAGCCGCCTCCTGCCCTTCGCCGACGACGTGTTGGCGACCATCGGCATCACCCGCTTGGCCCCCATCGTCGCGCTGTTCGTCGCGCTCTACCTCCTCTTCCTGACCCTGACGCCGCACGAATACCGCCGCCGCGGCATCCCGAAGTGGCCGGGCGCAGTGCTGACGACGGCGGTCTGGATCCTCACCACCATGCTGCTCCCGCAGGCGCTGGCCCTGCTCGCGCCCTATGATCTCACCTACGGCTCGCTCGCGGGCGTGATGATCGCGCTGATCTTCTTCTGGATCGTCGGCTTGGGCTTCGTTCTCGGCGCGGAGCTCAACGCGGCGCTGGCGGAAATCCCGAAAAGTCGCCAGAAGGGCGGCGTTGAAACAGCCGAGACGGGGGCAGCATGGCCGGACTGATGGCAGGCAAGCGCGGGCTCATCATGGGCGTCGCCAACGACCGCTCGCTCGCCTGGGGCATCGCCAAGGCGCTGAACGAACAGGGCGCCGAGCTCGCCTTCACCTATCAGGGCGAGGCGCTCGAAAAGCGCGTGCGTCCGCTCGCCGCCACGCTCGACAGCGACTTCCTCATCGAATGCGACGTCTCGGAGATGGACAATCTCGACGCCGCCTTCGCCACGCTCGCCGCGCGCTGGCCGACCATCGACTTCCTCGTCCACGCCATCGGTTATTCGGACAAGAACGAGCTGCGCGGTCGCTATGTCGACACCAGCCTCGATAACTTCCTGCTGTCGATGAACATCTCGGTCTACAGCTTCACCGCCTGCGCGCAGCGCGCGCTCAAGCTGATGCCGAACGGCGGCTCGCTGCTGACGCTCAGCTATTATGGCGCGGAAAAGGTCGTGCCCCACTACAACGTCATGGGCGTCGCCAAGTCGGCGCTGGAGACGAGCGTCAAATATCTGGCGATGGACCTCGGGCCGCAGAACGTCCGCGTCAACGCCATCTCCGCAGGCCCGATCAAGACGCTGGCAGCGAGCGGCATCGGCGACTTCCGCTACATCCTGAAGTGGAACGAGCTGAACGCTCCCCTGCGCCGCAACGTCACCATCGAGGACGTCGGCGGAGCCGGCCTCTACCTGCTGAGCGACCTCGCCAGCGGCGTCACCGGCGAGATCCACCATGTCGACGCGGGCTACAATGTCATCGGCATGAAGGCCGAGGACGCGCCGGACATCTCACTGTCGTGAGCTTCAACACATTCGGCCGCCTGTTCCGGTTCACGACCTGGGGCGAGAGCCACGGGCCGGCGCTCGGGGCCGTCGTCGACGGCTGCCCGCCGGGCCTTGCCTTGTCGGAGGCAGACCTCCAGCCCTGGCTCGACAAGCGTCGTCCCGGCCAGTCGCGCTTCACGACGCAGCGGCAGGAACCGGATCAGGTCCGCATCCTCTCCGGCGTCTACGAGGGCCGGACCACCGGCACCCCGATCTCGCTGCTGATCGAGAATGTCGACCAGCGCTCCAAGGATTATTCCGAGGTCGCCGCCAAATACCGGCCCGGCCACGCCGACTATGCCTATGACGCCAAATACGGCCTGCGCGATCCGCGCGGCGGCGGGCGGTCGTCAGCGCGCGAGACGGCAGCGCGGGTGGCGGCGGGCGGCGTCGCACGGCTCGTCATCCCCGAGGTCCGCATCCGCGCCTATCTCGTCGAACTGGGCGGCGACGCCATCGACCGCGCCGCCTTCGACGACGCCGAGATCGACCGCAATCCCTTCTTCTGCCCCGACGCGGGCGCAGCGGCGCGCTGGGAAGCGATGCTCGATGCCGCGCGCAAGTCGGGCTCCTCGCTTGGCGCGGTCGTCGAATGCGTGGCGGACGGCGTTCCCGCTGGTTGGGGCGCACCGCTCTACGCCAAGCTCGATTCCGAGCTCGCGGCGGCGATGATGTCGATCAACGCGGTCAAGGGCGTCGAGATCGGCGACGGCTTCGCGGCTGCGCGCCTGCGCGGCGAGGAGAATGCCGACGCCATGCGGCCCGGTCCCGACGGCAAGCCGGTCTTCCTCGCCAACCATGCAGGCGGCACCGCCGGCGGCATCTCGACCGGCCAGCCTGTCGTCGTGCGCATGGCGCTGAAGCCCACTTCCTCGATCCTGACGCCGGTCGAAACCGTCACTCGCGGCGGCGAGGCGGCCGAGATCGTCACCAAGGGCCGCCACGATCCCTGCGTCGGCATCCGCGCCGCGCCCGTCGCCGAGGCGATGATGGCGCTGGTGCTCGCCGACCAGAAGCTCTTGCACCGGGGGCAATGCGGACTATCTTAGTCGGGTAAGACACCTCTTGCCCCCAACGAGGTCCCATGGCTGCCATCGACCGCTATCGCGATCCGAACAACGCCGTCATCGCCACCGGCGTGACGTACCTCGTCT
>JADCGM010000175.1 GCA_020249025.1 Alphaproteobacteria bacterium | reverse complement strand
GGCGAAAGCTTCGATTACGGGCCGTGGCGCTTCGCGCCGGCCTGGGACCCGCAGTTCACCGCCGCATATTTCGATCACTATGGACTCTATAGCTTCGGCCGGCAGGCCGAGGCGCTGCACTGGAACGTCCACCAGCTCGCGCTGTCGCTGCGCACCATCGCCGAGAGCGAGAGCATCGTCCCGGCGTTCAAGAGCTTCCCCGAACGCTATGAGGCGGCGCTGCGCACCGCGATCCTGCGCCGGCTCGGCGTCACACCCCGCGACGAGGCGGCGGATCTGGCGCTGATCGGCGCGCTGGAGACCGCGCTCGCCGCCACCCGCCTGCCCCCCGACCGTTTCTTCTTCGACTGGCGCGGCGGCGCACGGCGCGGGGCGAGCCCAGCGGACGCGACCTATGCCGAGGCCGCGTTCGCGCCGTTCGTCGAGCAGATCGCGGCCTATGCGCCATCGGCCCCGCTCGATCATCCCTATTGGGCCGACGCCGAGCCCTGCTCGATGCTCATCGACGAGGTCGAGGCGATCTGGGACGCCATCGCGACGCGCGACGACTGGGCCCCGTTCGAGGCCAAGATCGCCGCGATCCGTCGCATGGGCGAGGCGCTGAACTCCGCCTGACGTCTTACTCCGCCGCCACCGCGATCGGATCGGTCAGCGGATGCGCGAGCCGGGTCAGCATCTCCTTCGGGCAGACCTGCCAGAAGCGCTCGCGGGCGCGATCCCAGTCGGCGAGCATCTCCTTCGCCCACAGCGAGTCGGTCTCGGCCGCATGCGTCTCCACGAGCTCGCGCAGCACGGCTTCCCAGTGCGCCGAGCCGAGGCGGGTCCACACCACGCTGTCGGCATTGACCCGGCGCTCGAAGTCGCCGGCCGCGTCGTAGACGAAGGCCATGCCGCCGGTCATGCCGGCGGCGAAATTGTCGCCGACGCTGCCGAGGATCACGGCGACGCCGCCGGTCATGTACTCGCAGCCATTGGCGCCGCAGCCTTCGATCACCACCGACGCGCCCGAATTGCGCACCGCGAACCGCTCGCCCGCCTGCCCGGCGGCGAATAGCCGGCCCGAGGTCGCGCCATAGAGCACCGTGTTGCCGATGATGGTGTTGTCCTGGCTGGCGTTGCGCAGCGGCGAGGATACCAGCGGCCGCACCACGATGGTCGCGCCCGACAGCCCCTTGCCGACATAGTCGTTGGCGTCGCCGAACACCTCGAGCTTGAGGCCCTGCACCGCGAATGCGCCGAGCGACTGGCCGGCCGAGCCGCGCAGCCGCACCGTGACATGGCCAGGCGCAAGGCCGGTCATGCCGAACTTGCGCACCAGCGCCGACGACAGCCGGGTGCCGACCGCACGGTGGGTGTTCCGGACGCTGTAGGTCAGCTGCATCTTCTCGCCGCGCTCGAAGACCGGCTGCGCATCGACGAGCATCTGCGCGTCGAGGCTGTCGGGCACCGCATTGCGGAACTCGGCGAGGCTGAAACGCCGCTGATGATCGGGCGCATCGACCTTGGCGAGGATCGGGTTGAGGTCGAGATCGTCGAGATGCTCGGCGCCTCGGCTGACCTGGCGGAGCAGCTCGGTGCGGCCGATCACCTCGTCGAGGCTGCGCACGCCGAGCCGCGCGAGGATGTCGCGCACCTCCTCGGCGATGAAGCTCATGAGATTGACGACCTTCTCGGGCGAGCCGCTGAACTTGGCGCGCAGCGCCTCGTCCTGCGTGCAGACGCCGACCGGGCAGGTGTTCGAATGGCACTGGCGCACCATGATGCAGCCCATCGCCACGAGCGACAGCGTGCCGATGCCATATTCCTCGGCCCCGAGGATGGCGGCGATGACGATGTCGCGCCCGGTCTTCAATCCGCCGTCGGTGCGCAGCTTCACGCGGTGGCGAAGCCCGTTGAGGGTCAGAACCTGATTGACCTCGGACAGGCCCATTTCCCAGGGCGTGCCGGCATATTTGATCGAGGTCTGCGGGCTCGCGCCCGTCCCGCCTGAATGGCCGGAGACGAGGATGACGTCGGCATGTGCCTTGGCAACGCCAGCGGCGACCGTGCCGATACCCGCCGACGACACGAGCTTCACGCAGACGCGCGCATCCGGGTTGATCTGCTTCAGGTCGTAGATGAGCTGCGCCAGATCCTCGATCGAATAGATGTCATGGTGCGGCGGCGGCGAGATCAGCGTCACGCCGGGCGTCGCGTGCCGGAGCCGCGCGATCATCTCAGTGACCTTGAAGCCCGGCAGCTGGCCGCCTTCGCCGGGCTTGGCGCCCTGCGCCACCTTGATCTCGATCTCGGTGCAGGCGTTGAGATACTCCGCCGTCACGCCGAAGCGGCCCGAGGCGATCTGCTTGATCGTTGAGTTGGCATTGTCGCCGTTGGCGTAGGGCTTGTAGCGGATCGAATCCTCGCCGCCCTCGCCCGACACCGCCTTGGCGCCGATGCGGTTCATCGCGATGGCGAGCGTCTCGTGCGCCTCCGGGCTCAGCGCGCCCAGCGACATGCCCGGCGTCACGAAGCGCTTGCGGATTTCGGAGATCGACTCTACCTCCTCGATCGCGACCGCCGTCGGGGCGTAGTTGAACTCCAGCAGATCGCGCAGATAGATCGCGTCGAGATCGCGGTTGGCGCGGCTGAACTGCAGATATTGTGAATAGCTGTCGTTCGCGACCGCGGTCTGCAGCAGGTGGATGAGGTTCGCCTGATAGGCGTGCGGCTCGCCGCCGGCGCGGTAGCGGTAGAGACCGCCGACGGGCAGCGCCAGCACGTCCTCGTCCCAAGCCTTCTCGTGGCGCAGCCGCGCGTTGAGATGGATCGATTCGAAGCCCTCGCCCGAGATCTTGGTCGGCATGCCCGGGAAGAAGTCGTTGACGAGCGCGCGGGACAGCCCGACCGCCTCGAAGTTGTAGCCGCCGCGGTAGGACGAGATCACCGCGATGCCCATCTTCGACATGATCTTGAGCAGGCCGTCCTCGACCGCCTTGCGATAGCGCGCGACGCAGGCGTCGAGCGACATGTCGCCGAACAGGCCGCGGGCGTGGCGGTCGGCGATGCCTTCCTGCGCCAGATAGGCGTTCACCGTCGTCGCGCCGACGCCGATCAGCACCGCGAAATAATGGGTGTCGAGGCACTCGCTCGACCGCACGTTGATCGAGGCGAAGCTGCGCAGCCCCTTGCGGACGAGGTGGGTGTGGACGCCGGCGCAGGCGAGGATCATGGTGATCCCGGCGCGCGCCGCCGACTGGTTCTCGTCGGTCAGGAACAGCTGGGTCTTGCCCGACCGCACGGCATGTTCGGCCTCGGCGCGGATACGCGCGATCGCGGTGCGCAGCGCGTCGGGGCCGCCGGCGATCTCGAAAGTGCAGTCGATCTCGGCGACGCTCGCGCCGAAATGCGCCTTCAGCCGGCTCCAGTCCTTGTTGGTCAGGACGGGCGAGTCGATGACCATGACGCCTTTCTGGGTCGCCTCGGTGTCGAGCACGTTGGTGAAGTTGCCGAAGCGGGTCTTGAGGCTCATCACCCGCGTCTCGCGCAGCGAGTCGATCGGCGGATTGGTGACCTGGCTGAAATTCTGCCGGAAGAAGTGGCTGAGGCAGCGCGCGTTGTCGGAGATGACGGCGAGCGGCGTGTCGTCGCCCATCGAGCCGACCGCCTCCTTCGCATCCTCGACCATCGGCGCGAGGATCAGCTCCATGTCCTCCAGCGTCTGGCCGGCCGCGACCTGGCGGCGGCGCAGCTCGTCGCGGGTGTAGCTGAGGCCGGGTTCGGGCAGGTCCGCGCCGGCGACGTCGGCCATGTTCTGGAAGCCGGCGACAAGGCTGGCGTAATCCTGCTCCCCGGCGATCTGGTCCTTGATCGCGCGGTCGTCGTAGAAGCGCCCACCGTCGAGATCGACCGCGATCATCTGGCCCGGCCCAAGGCGGCCCTTCTTCAGCACCGTCGGCTCGGGCACGACGACCATGCCGGTCTCGGAGCCGACGACGAGCAGATTGTCGCTCGTCAGCGTGTAGCGCATCGGGCGCAGCGCATTGCGGTCGAGGCCCGCGACGACCCAGCGGCCATCGGTCATGGCGAGCGCCGCCGGCCCGTCCCACGGCTCCATAACCGAAGCGAAGAAAGCGTACATCGCCCGATGCGCGTCGGGCATGGTGGTGTCCTTGTTCCACGCCTCGGGCACGAGCATCAGCTTCGCGGTCGGCGCGTCGCGGCCCGACCTGACGATCGCCTCGAACACCGCATCGAGCGCCGCCGTGTCCGACGCGCCCGCCGGGATCAGCGGCTTGATATCCTCCGAATGCTCGCCGAACGAGATCGCGGCCATCTTGATCTCGTGGCTCTTCATCCAGTTCTTGTTGCCGCGGATCGTGTTGATCTCGCCGTTGTGCGCGAGGCAGCGGAACGGCTGCGCCAACCACCACTGCGGGAAGGTGTTGGTCGAATAGCGCTGGTGGTAGATCGCG
>JADCGM010000174.1 GCA_020249025.1 Alphaproteobacteria bacterium | reverse complement strand
TAGGCGGCCTTCACATCGTTGCCGCCGCGATCGGCGTTGTCTCCCGCATGGAGCGGCTGGTGAAGGTCGCCGACGAAGTGGACGAGAAAGGCGAAGGCCTGCACCCGCTCGCGCATCGGCAGCTTCGTATCCGCCAGCATCCGCGTCGAACGCCGGATCTGTGCCGACACGCAGTTGCCGTCGCGGCAGGCGTCACGGTCGTTGAACGGCCGGCAGATCGGCACGTTCTGATAATGCCAGCTGTTGGCATGGGCGAAGCGGTCGCCCAAGGGCTTGATGCAGTCCGCCCAGACGCTCGCGTCCTCGATACTGTGGATGCGGCAGGTCGGCGTTTCGAGCAGCCGGTCGTTGGCGATCAGTTTCTTCACTTCGCGCCGGGCGGCCGGGGTCAGATAATGGTCGGCGATCGAGGCGACGACGCGGTGACCATGGTCCCACCAGGCGAAGGCCGGGGCGGGCGCGAGAAGCAGCAGGGCGGCAAGCAGGCGGCGAATCATGCCCTCCTGTTTACAAGGCTGTCGGACAAAAACGAGTCGCCCGGGCCGGGTCGGGAGGAGTTGCAGCCATGTCGGAGATCGTCTGCGTCGCACCCGTCGGCGACAAATGCGGGGAGGGGGCGACCTGGGAGGCGGAGACGCGGTCGCTGTGGTGGACCGACGTCAACCGCTTCCTCGTCCACCGTTATGACGAGACGACCGGCGCGGTCGCGAGTTGGTTTTTCGACGAACCTGTCGTGGCGCTGACGCTGACGGAGACGCCGGGTACGCTGCTCGTCGCGCTCGGCTCGCGTCTCATCTTTTGGGAACCCGCGACCGACACGCGCCGAGACCACGGCCATGCGCTCGACGGCTGGCCGGGGGTCCGCCTCAACGACGGCCGCTGCGATCCGCTGGGCGACTTCTGGGTCGGCTCGATGCGCAACAATGTCGGCCCGAACGGCGAGCCGGGGGAGGCGGGCGGCAAGGACGGCATCCTCGTCCGCATCCGCCGCGACGGGCGCACCGACACGCTGAAGACCGGCATCGGTATCTCCAACACGCTGTGCTGGTCGCCGGATCGCACGCGCTTCTACTTCGCCGACACGCTCGCCGACACCATCTGGGCCTATGACTACGACGCCCGCACCGGCGACATCTCGAACGAGCGCGTCCACCTCGCCGGGTTCGGCCGCGGTCTGCCGGACGGCTCGGCGATCGACGATGAGGGCGTGCTCTGGAACTGCCGCTTCGGCGGCGGCTGCATCGTCCGCATCGCGCCGGACGGGACGGTGCTCGGGACGCTCGAGATGCCGGTCCGCAACATCACCACCTGCGCCTTCGGCGGCGCGGATCTGTCGACGCTCTACATCACCACCGCCGCGATGATGACCACCGACAGCGACCGCCTCGCCGGCTCCCTGTTCGCGACCCGCCCCGGCGTCAGCGGGCCGGACGCGTTCCGGCTGCGCAGCTAGGCGGCGCGGCTGCGGGCGTAGGCTTGGGTACCGCGGGTGTAGACCCGGTCATCGGGCAGCACGGTTGCGATCTCGATGTCGTCGAGCCGCGCCAGCTCGTCGTAGAGCGGGCCGAAATCGGTGTTGAGCGTGACGTCCAGCAGCTGCGCGAAGCTGTTGATGACGAAGTAATTCTGCTGATAGTCGTCGATCCGGTATTTGGTCCGCATCACCCGCGTCAGATCGAAGCCCAGCCGGTTGGGGGAGGGGTCGTCGAGCGCGAAGATCGATTCGCTGCGGCTCGACACGATGCCCGCGCCATAGAGCTTCAGCCCGTCCGCGCCCTGCACCAGGCCGAACTCGACCGTATACCAGTAGAGCCGCGCCAGCTTGTGGATCGCCCCGAACTCGAGCGAGCGCAGCCCGCCCTGCCCATAGGCCTGCATATAGTCGGCGAACACCGGATGGGCGAGCAGCGGCACATGGCCGAACACGTCGTGGAAGACGTCGGGGGCCGAGATATAGTCGAGCTCGTCGGGCTTGCGGATGAAGATGCCCGCCGGGAAGCGCCGGTTGGCGAGGTGCTCGAAGAACACATCCTCGGGCACCAGCCCCGGCACCGCCACGACCTGCCAGCCGGTGCGCTTCGTCAGCACCTCGGACAGCTCGTCGAAGTCGGGAATGCCGGGCTTCGACAGCCGGAGCACGTCGAGACCGTCGAGGAATTCGGGGGCGACACGGCCGGGCAGCAGCTTCGCCTGCTGCGCGAAGAGCGTGTCCCAGACCCGGTGGTCGGTGGCGCTGTAGTGCGCCCAGTTCTGCGGCACCGTCCAGTCGGCGGCGGCCTCCGCGGGGCGCTCGGGATAGTCCTGATACATGCCCTCTTATAACGCGCGGGGCGACGAAGGGGCCAGACGCCGCGCATAGTCCGCGCCGTTCAACTGGGGAGACCGACGACATGATCGGAGTGATCGCGACGCTGAAGGTGCAGCCGGGCAAGGGCGCCGAGCTGGAGGCGGCCTTCGCCACGCTCGCCGCCGCCGTGCGCGCCAACGAGCCGGGCAATCTGATGTACCAGCTCTGCCGCTCGAAGACGGAGGCGGACACCTACAAGGTGCTCGAACTCTATGCGTCGGAAGACGCGCTCAAGGCGCACGGCGCCAGCGACCATTTCCGCGCGGCAGGACCAGCGCTCGGCGCGGTGCTCGCCGGTCGGCCGGAGATCGAATATCTCGACGGCATCTAATCGGCCTTGGGTTCGGGCGGCGAGGGAGTCTCACCGCCCGTCGCGCGCGCCTGCGCCTTGCGCCGCTGGAGATTGGCGCGGAGCGCCGCGGCAAGGCGCGCGGCGCGATCGTCGTCCTTGTTATTCGCCATGGCCGCGATGTGCCGCGCCGGCGCTTGCTTGACAAGCCGGACGGGCCGCGGGCATAGGCCCGGCTCGCCCGAATGGCGCTGCTGCCGTAGCTCAGTGGTAGAGCGCATCCTTGGTAAGGCTGAGGTCGCGAGTTCAATCCTCGCCGGCAGCACCATTCGGGCCTTTTTCTCGCCCTGCTGACAGCGCTGCGCCCTTCTTGTAGGTGAGACGCATGCCGGTTCGCTTCGCGATCCTTCTCGGGCTTTTCGCCAGTGCGGCCGTCGCGCAGACGGCTGCCCCGGCGCAGTCGCCCGCGCCGGCGCCGGCGGCTGCGCCGTCATCGCCGCCGCCGGCGGCCGCCTTGCCGAGCCGGGTGCAGGGCATCGAGAATGATCTGCCGCTGCCACCGCCGCCCTCGACCCTGGGGCCCAAGACGCTGCCGTTCGGCCTTCAGGTCTATGAGGCGCTCGACAAGCCCAAGGGCGATGCGCCTTTCGCCTATCTGCGCGATGCGGTGAACAGCCTCGGCGGCATCTGCACCAACGTCACCGAATATCAGAAGATGACGGGCGCGCCGGGCGTTCTCGTGCACAAGATCAAGTGCGGCCCGCGCCCGGCCTATCTTCTCACCATCGACCAGACCGGCAAGATGCTGCTCGACGGCGGCAACGGCGCTGTCGCCCCGATGCGCCCGCAGGACGGCCCGATCATCGCCGAAGGCGGCCGCAACGGCGCCGCGGCGGTCAAGGACCCGTTCGGGCGCGTCAACGACCAGATCCCGGTCGAGGCGGTCAAGCGCGACCCGACTGCCAAGGGCAAGGGCGCGATCATCGAGCCCGGCGATCCGCGGGCCTGGGCGCGCTGGCTACTGATCGGGCTGTTCTTCGTCGCCGTGATCGTCGGCGTCCTGATGTACAACCGGTTCAAATATTATGGCCGGTACGTCCCCTCGGCGAGCGCGCCGCTGCGCTTCCCGAGCGAGGTCAAGGACCTGATGATCGAGGAAAGCCAGGAGATCCATCCCGACTACTGGCAGCACCCGACCGGGATCATCATCATCCGCGGGCGCCACGGCAAACGCCGCGTCTTCGACAAGAAGCTCTACGCGATGCTCTACTACCGCTGGGGCTTCAAGTTCCGGCAGCTGCGCTAGCGCCGGCGCGGGGCGCGCGCAGCGCCATCGTCAGCGACAGCAGACCGAGCCCTGCCGCCAGGAAAAAGGCGACGCCCGGCACATGCACCGGCGCGGCAGGGCCCGAAAACGCCGCGAACAGCTGCGTCATCACCGGCGGCCCGATGATCGTCGCAAGGCTGGCGAGGCTCGACAGCGCCCCCTGCAGCTCGCCCTGAGCAGTCTCCTCGACCTGTTGCGACATCATTGCGGTCAGCGAGGGATAGACGAGTCCCGCAAGCGCGCCGACGGCGATGCCGACGTACATGCCCCAGCCGACGCTCGTCAGACCGTAGATCACATAGGCGGCGATGCCGGTGCTCATGCCGAGGATGACCGTGCGCCGCTCGCCGAGCTTCGGGATGACGATACCGGTGACGCCGCCCTGCACGATGGCGGCCGCCAGCCCGACCGCGGCCAGGCTCAGCCCCACCGCCGCCTCCGTCCAGTCGAATCGATAGATGGTGTAGAAGGCCCAGGTGCCCTGCAACGCCTGATGCGCGACCTGCCAGACGAACAGCGCCGCGGCCAGCGCCAGCACCGACGGATGCAGCGCCCGCAACTGAAGCAGCGCGCCGACCGGATTGGCGCGCCTGAGGTCGATGGGGCGGCGCTTTTCCTTCGGCAGGCTCTCGGGCAGCACCAGCCAGCCATATATGGCGTTGGCGAAGGCGAGCGCGGCTGCGGCGAAGAAGGGCACTCGCACGCCATATTCGGCGAGCAGCCCGCCGAGCGCGGGCCCGATGATGAAGCCGAAGCCGAAGGCCATGCCGACGATGCCGAAATGGTGCGCGCGCTTCTCGGGCGGCGTGACGTCGGCGAGATAGGCATAGGCGCTGGCGTAGCAGGCCCCGGTGAACCCGGCGACCAGCCGCCCGACGAACAGCAGCGCCAGCGAGCCGGCGAAGCCCATGATCACATAGTCGACAGCGAAGGCGAGCAGCGAGGCGATCAGCACCGGCCGCCGGCCGAAACGGTCCGACAGATTGCCCATCAGCGGACCCGAAAGGAACTGCATCGCCGCATAGGCGAAGGCGAGCCAGCCGGCGATCCGCGCCGCCTCGCTGATGTCGCCGCCGTTGATCTCCATGACGAGCTTCGGGAACACCGGGATGACGATGCCGAAGCCGATGGTGTCGATGAGGACGGTGACGAAGATGAACGCCAGCGCATGGCGTCCCGGCGCGCGGGCGGTCATGGGAAGAGGTTAGCGGCGCGGCCCGCGCCCTGCTAGAGGCTTGGGCGATGGGGCTGATCGGACATCGGGAGCAGCAGGGGGCGTTCATCGCCGCCGCCTCGGGCGGGCGGCTGCACCATGCCTGGCTGCTGGCCGGACCCGCGGGCATCGGCAAGGGCCGCTTCGCCCGCGAGGCGGCGGCCTGGCTGCTCGCGCGCGCCGCCGGTCCCGAGGCCGGCACCGCCGCCGACCGCTTCGGTGTCGATCCCGAGCATCGGATCGCCCGGCTGATCGGATCGGGTGCACATCCGGATCTGCGCCTCCTCGAACGGGTCGAAGCCGATTCGGGCAAGCTCCGCGCCGAGATCGTCATCGATCAGGTCCGGGAGCTGCAGCCGCTGTTCCAGACGACGCCCGGCCTGTCGCCGTGGCGCGCGGTGATCGTCGACGCCGTCGACGACCTCAACCGCGCCGCCGCCAACGCGCTTCTCAAGAATCTCGAAGAGCCGCCGTCGAACACGCTGTTCCTGCTCGTCAGCCATTCGCCCGGCCGGCTGCTGGCGACGATCCGGTCGCGCTGCCGGACGCTGCGCTTCCAGCCGCTGCCGCCCGATGACGTCGCCGAGGTGCTGGCGACGCAGCTCGGGGCAGGGGACTCGCCCGAGCGCGAGGCGCTCGTCCGCTTCGCCGAGGGCAGCCCGGGCCGCGCGCTGCGCTTCGCCGGGCTCGGCATCGACGAACTCCAGCGCGATCTCGATGCGCTGGCGCTCGGCGCAGGGCCCGACCGGATTTCCGATCTCGCCCGCCAGCTCGCCGGCAAGGCGGCGCAGCCGCGGTTTGAGGCCTTTCTCGAACTTGCGCCTGCCGCCATCGCCGCTGCCGCCCAGCGCCGCACCGGCGCGGCACGGGCGCAGGCGCTGGCCGCCTGGGACGAGGCCAGCCGCCTCGCCGCCGAGGCGCTGCCGCTGTCGCTCGAACCGCAGGCCGTCGCCTACCGGCTGGCGAGCCTTGTCGCCGAGGCCGGGCGCGCGCTGCGCGCCTGACGCCTTCCCACGCTTCATCGCGGCTGGTATCCGCGCCGCCATGACCGCGCGCGACACCTTCTACATCACCACCGCCATCGCCTATCCGAACGGCAAGCCGCACATGGGCCATGCCTATGAGGCGATCGCGACCGACTT
>JADCGM010000173.1 GCA_020249025.1 Alphaproteobacteria bacterium | reverse complement strand
GATCGCGCCGAACGACAGGATGTCGACGCCCGCGCGCCAGGTGACGTCGCCCGGATGGCAGCCGAGATGGACGAGCGCATTGGCGAAGCGCGCGCCGTCCATGTGGACCCGCCAGCCCCGCCGCTTGGCGTAGGCCGCGAGGTCGGTGACTTCGGCGGGGCGGTAGACGCAGCCATATTCGGTCGCCTGCGGGAGCGACAGCGCGCGCGCCTGCACCTGATGGACGTCGCCGCGCAGCGACGCGAGCCCGGCCTCCAGCGTCGCGACCGACAGCTTGGCGTCGTCGCCTTCGCACAGCAACAGCTTGGCACCGCCGGTGAAGAATTCGGGCGCGCCGCATTCGTCGACGTGGATGTGCGCCTCGCGGTGGCAGACGACCGCGCCGAAGGGCGGCACGAGCAGGCTGAGCGCCAGCGCATTTGCGGCGGTGCCGGTCGAGACGGGAAGCACCGTGCACGCGGTGCCGAAGAACTCCGAAAACACCGGGTCGAGCCGCTTCGACCAGGGGTCTGAGTCATAGGCGGTCTCGGTGGCGACATTGGCCGCGACGAGGGCGTCGATGACCTCGGGACAGGCGGCGGCGGCGTTGTCGGAGAGAAAGCGCATGATGGCGAACGCCTTACCGGGCCGCGACGGCGCGTTGCAAGGCGCAGGTCGCCCCCGTAATGGCGATAGTGATCCACGGAGGTTTCCCATGCTGCGCCGCGCCCTGCCCTGCACCGCTCTCGCCCTGCTGCTGATCGGCGCCGCGCCGGTGACGCCGCAGCTGGCGCTCGACCGCATCGACCGCGACGCCAAGGTCAACACCGATGCCGCCAAGGCGATCTGGGACTTCGCCGAGGTCGGCTATCAGGAGACGCAGTCGTCGGCGCTGCTCCAGAAGCGGCTGAAGGACGCCGGATTCAAGATCGACGCGGGCGTCGCCGGCATCCCGACCGCCTTCACCGCAACCTATGGAACGGGCGGTCCCGTCATCGCGATCCTCGGCGAGTTCGATGCGCTGCCCGGCATCACCCAGGACGCCTCGCCCACCCGCAGCCCCCGCACCGACCGCAAGGCCGGCCATGCCTGCGGGCATCATCTGTTCGGGGTGGCGTCGGCCTCGGCGGCGATCGCGGTGGCCGACTGGCTGAAGGCGACCGGCACCAAGGGCACCATCCGCTTCTACGGGACGCCCGCCGAAGAGGGCGGCGCGGGCAAGGTCTACATGGTCCGCGACGGGCTGTTCCGCGACGTCGATATCGCCTTTCATTGGCACCCCGGCGCCGAGAACAGCGCCGACATGGAAACCTCGAACGCCAACAAGTCGGCGAAATTCCGCTTCCGCGGGGTCTCTGCCCATGCGGCGTCGGCCCCGGAGCGCGGGCGGTCGGCTCTGGATGGGGTCGAGGCGATGAACATGATGGCGAACATGATGCGCGAGCATATGCCGCAGGACGCCCGGCTGCATTATGTCATCACCGCCGGCGGCAACGCGCCCAATGTCGTTCCCGACTATGCCGAGGTCTTCTACTATGTCCGCCACCCGAACCCGGCGCTGGTCGCCGAGCTGTTCGAGCGGCTGACGAAGATCGCCGAGGGCGCCGCGCTCGGCACCGGCACCAAGGTCGATCACGAGGTGATCCACGGCGCCAACAGCCTGCTGCCCAACCGCGCGCTGCAGACGATGGTCCACGCCAAGATGACCCAGGTTGGCGGCGTGAAGTACGACGCCTCCGACCTCAGCTGGGCGCAGACGATCTTCCCGACGCTGCAGCCGACCTCGGCCAAGCTCAGCGATGCGGGCGTGATCCAGCCGCTCGGCGAAAGCCACACTGCGGGCTCGACCGATGTCGGCGACGTGTCGTGGACGGTACCGACCGCGGGCTTCCGCACCGCGACCTGGGTGCCGGGGACCGCGGCGCACTCGTGGCAGGCGGTGGCGGCCGGCGGCATGTCGATCGGCGCCAAGGGCATGCAGAACGCGGCGAAGGTGCTCGCGCTGTCGGCCATCGAGCTCTACCAGAGCCCGCAGACGATCGCCGCGGCGAAGGCGGAATTCGCCCAGCGCCGCGGCGAAGGTTACGTCTACAAGTCGCTGGTCGGCGACCGGAAGCCGCCGCTCGACTATCGCAAGTAGGGCGTCAGTCCGGGCTGCCCATGTGCTTCTGCATCTGGAGGTCCGGATAGACGAGGGTCGAAGTGGCGGTCGCCGCCCGGGTGCGCGCGACTTGTGCGATCGCGTCGTCGAGACCAGTGACCGGCAGGCCGAGATCCTTGGCGAAGCGCAGCGTGGCTTCGCTCTGCATCGCGGTGTGCACGGCGGCCCCGGCGAAGGTTGTCCGCGACGCCTTGTCGGCAAGCGGCAGCGACACCACCCACTGCGCCCAGCCGGCGTCGTCGCTGAACGGCGGCGCGGCGGCGACGATATACTTGCCGCCGCTGAGCGTCGTTGGCCCGATCGGATAGCCCGAGCCGCGCACGCCCGACCGCTTGTCGACGCCCATCGCGCCGCCGATGGCGGTCAGGCGCAGGACCATGCTGCGGGCATAGGTCTCGAACCAGCCGCGCACGCGCGCATCGCCGGCCTTCGCCCACAGCCACAGCGGCTCCTTGCCATATTGCTGGAGCATGAAGTCCGAGGTCTGCATCAGCGTCGTCTGGGTGCCGTCGGCCATCTCATAGGCCTCCGATCCGGCGCTGCCGAACAGCGTGCCCGACAGCCTGGAGAGGTAATCCGACGGCGTCGCCGCGGTCGATGCGCCGATGCGCTTGGCGATGACGTCGTAGGAGGCGAGCGCCTCGTTGGCTTGGCGCTGCGCGCGTGCCGCCGACCAGAACACCCGGCCGTTGGCCGAGGTGACCTTCTTCGACACCTGCAGCGACTTCCACAGCGCCGACATGGTGTTGAACATGCCGCGCTCCTGCCCGGTGTAGCCGGCGTAGGCGGTCATCGGCGCATAGGTCTTGTAGCCGCCGCGGTAGTTCTCGAAGTAGGCGGCGAGCGCATAGGCGGCCTGACGCTGGACGACGAGGCCGGCGACCGGGTCCTCGGTCAGCAGCCAGTGCGCATAGGCGGTGTTCTCCAGATGCGGAACATCGCGGCCCCAGTTCGTCACCGACGTCATCGAGTCGACTGCGGTGTTGGGGCTGACGCCGGTCGGCGCCTCCCAGGCGCGGTCGCCGTCCTGCGGAAACTGCGGGTCGATGGTGCCGTGGTTCACGAAGGACCACGCCCCGCCCTGCGGCTGCGCCAGCGAGTAGAAGCTGTACTGCGTCACCTGCGGCCAGACGGTGGCGATGCGGCTGTCCTCGTTGTGAAGCGCGGCGTCGACGAGCCGGGCGTCGATGTCGTGAACGAAGCTGCGGCTGGACGTGTATTCGCCGCCCTGGTTCGAGGTGACGCCGACATAGTTGGATGCGCTCGTCGGCGTTGCGGTCGAGCCGGGGACGGGCCCGAGGCTCGCCGGATCATAGTCGCCACGCGCGGTGTCGGGCGCGAGCAGCGTCACCCGCGCCGGCAGCCATGCCCGCTCGCGGCGATATGCCGGGATCAGATTCTGCGTCACCGCCTCGCGCAGCCAGGCCGGGTTCGGGGCGACGGGGTCCTCGGTCTGCGCGATCCGGCAGGCCCCTTGCGCCACGCCGAGCGACCAGTTCCACGCGCTCGTCCCGATCGTGAAGCGCACCGGGACCGTCGTCACCGACAGGTCGGTGGTGTCGCCGGCCTCCTTGGTGAAGATGCGGCGGCAGACCATCACACGCGCGAAGTTCGCCTTGCCGTCGAGCTGCCAGAGGTAGGCGCGCATGTCGCTGCCCACCGCCCCGAGGTCGGATAGCCGCCATGTCCCCGACCGCGTCGTGATCGTCTCCAGCGCTGCCGGCGTCACGCTGGCGCCGTTGACGCTGTAGGTCGGGGGCGGCGGCGGGGCGGGCGCGGGGGTCGCGGTTGCGGTCGAGGCCGCACCGGTCGCGGCGGTCGCCCCGCCGCCCCCTCCGCCGCCGCAGCCAAGCAGCAGCAGGCATCCTGCCGACATCGTCAGCCAGCGGAATGCGGCGCGCGGCGCACGCGGCATGCTGCGGTTCATGTGTGATCCCCCACTCGGCCGCAGATTATTCCGCCACCCCACCGAACGCCAGCGCCCCGGACGCCGCACCCCATCGCTCGCTGCGAAAGGTTAAGCAGGTCTCAACGTTCCGGGCGCGCAACGCCGCTTGATCCGGGTCAAAGCGAGAGGATGCGCTGCCGCCCAATCTCCGGTTCACTGGACGGATTGGGGAAGGAGCGAGCCATGGACGCGCAGACGTCGTTCGCGCCGGTCGAGGGAGGCGTCGAACATGTCGACGTTCTCGTCGTCGGCGCCGGCATTTCGGGGGTGGGCGCCGCCTATCACCTGACGCAGCAATGCCCGGACAAGCGCTTCGTCGTTCTCGAGGCGCTCGAAAGCTTCGGCGGCACCTGGCACATGCACCGCTATCCCGGCATCCGCTCGG